>NZ_JBEYXW010000004.1:124223-358558 GCF_040645195.1 Saccharomonospora sp. NPDC046836 | reverse complement strand
GTCTCGTAGGGCGGCGAGGCTGATCCCGGCGGCTGTCGCGAGCTCGAGTTGGGTGAGGCCTGCCCGCCGCCGGAGATACCGTATCAATTCTCCCACAAGGTAAGGATGGCAGTTTCCGGCTAACAAACGCCTAATCTACGCACAACTGCCGTACCGCGTCTGGGTGGTGGTAGCGTCCCCTGCCCGTGGCTGACTGCAACCACTGCTGGCTCAGTGGTGATGGCGAGGACTATCTCGGCGGCGGTGGCGCGTGTCATGCTCACGTGGGCGGGCCACCATCCGTGCTGGTTGTGGCGATCAGCTATGTCCACGGTCGTGGTCACCGTCTGTTTGGTCAGCGAGTCGGAGTGCTTCGTCGAGCAGCGCGTCGACGATCTGGTGCTCGGGCACGGTGCGGATGACCTGACCGCGTACGAAGATCTGGCCCTTGCCGTTGCCGCAGGAGACGCCGAGGTCTGCCTCTCTGGCTTCACCGGGGCCGTTGACCACGCAGCCCATGACCGCGACCCGCAGGGGGTGTGGGAACCCGTCGAAGGCGGCTTCGACTTTGGCGGCAAGGGTGTAGACGTCGACCTGTGCCCGGCCGCACGCTGGGCAGGAGACGATCTCCAGCTTGCGGGGGCGCAGTCCGAGTGAGGCGAGGATCTGCGCGCCGGTCTTGACCTCTTCCGCCGGTGGCGCCGACAGTGAGACCCGGATGGTGTCGCCGATGCCTTCGTCGAGCAGAATTCCGAAGGCGACGGCTGACTTGACCGTTCCCTGTTGTGGTGGTCCTGCTTCGGTGACGCCAAGGTGTAGTGGATAGTCGCAGCGCTGAGCGAGCTGTCGATATGCGGCGATCATTACGAGCGGGTCGTGGTGTTTGACGCTGATCTTGAGGTCGCGGAAGTCGTGTTCCTCGAACAGGGAGCATTCCCACAGCGCGGACTCGACGAGTGCCTCCGGGGTGGCGCGGCCGTACTTGGCGAGCAGGCGTTGGTCGAGCGAACCGGCGTTGACGCCGATACGGATCGGTGTGCCTGCGGCTTGGGCGGCGCGCGCGATCTCGACGACCTTGTCGTCGAACTTCTTGATGTTGCCGGGGTTCACGCGCACGGCGGCACATCCGGCGTCGATGGCGGCGAAGACGTAGCGGGGCTGGAAGTGGATGTCGGCGATGACCGGGATTGGGGACTTGGCCACGATGGCTGGCAGCGCGTCGGCGTCATCCTGGGAGGGCACGGCAACGCGGACGATGTCGCACCCGGCGGCGGTGAGTTCGGCGATCTGCTGCAGTGTGGCGTTGACGTCGCTGGTCAGGGTTGTAGTCATGGACTGCACTGAAACCGGTGCGTCGCCGCCGACATGCACACGCCCCACCGCGACCTGGCGGGTACGGTGCCGTGCGCGGGGCGCGGTCGGGATGCCGAGGTCGGTCGCCGTCACGGTTTCACCCCCTGTGGGTGGATCAGCGTGAGTCGCTTGAGGACGGTCGTCGTTATTCCGCCTGCGTCGAGTCCGTGGGCGCGCAGGATATGGCCGCGGGAGGCGGATGGCAGGAAGCGGGCGGGCAGGGCGAGGGTGGCCGCATGGGTGGCGGCGCCGGTGGCGGCGAGGGCCTGGGCGAGGCGGGCGCCGAGCGCACCGGTGGCCGCGGTATCTTCGACGGTCAGCACGAGCCGATGCTGCGCGGCGAACTTGACCAGTTCGGGATCCACCGGTGCGATCCAGCGTGGATCGACGACGGCGGTGTGCACGCCGTGCGCGGTGAGGTCGTGCGCGGCGGTGAGACAGACACCTGCGAGGGGACCGACCGCGACTATCAGTACCTCGGTTGTGGGCGTCTCGTGAAGGAGGTCGAGGTGCCCGATCCTGCGCAGCGCCGGGATGTCGTCTCCCGCGGCGGCCTTCGGGTAGCGAACGACCGTGGGGTGGTCGCGAACATCTATCGCCTCGCGCAGCAACTGGCGCAGCTGTGCCGGGTCGCGTGGAGCGGCCAGGCGCAGCCCGGGCACGACCGGCAATACGGAGGCGTCCCACATGCCGTGGTGGCTGGGGCCGTCTGGGCCGGTGATCCCAGCGCGGTCCAGCACGAAGGTCACCGGTAGCCGGTGGAGTGCGACGTCCATCAGAAGTTGGTCGAACGCGCGCGACAGGAAGGTCGAGTAGATCGCCACCACGGGGTGCAGTCCGCCCATGGCCAGTCCGGCGGCCGAGGTGACGGCGTGTTGTTCGGCGATTCCGACATCGAACACCCGGTTCGGAAACCGTTGGGCGAACGGGGCGAGTCCGGTCGGGTGGAGCATAGCCGCGGTCACGCACACCACGTCGGCGCGTTCGGCACCGATCGCGGTGATCTCCCGGGCGAACACCGACGTCCAGCTTGGTTGGCTTGTCGCTGGCGGTTTTCCCGTGTCGGGATCGACGACGCCGATCGCGTGCAGACAGTCGGTGTCGTCTTGTTCGGCGGGCTCGTAGCCGCGACCTTTGACGGTGACGGTGTGCACCACGACGGGTCGCCGCAGCGCGGCGGCGCGGCGCAGCGCATCTTCCAGTTCGGTGATGTCGTGTCCGTCGACGGGTCCTATGTAGGACAGGCCGAGTTCGGTGAAGAGGTTCCGGCCGCGGTCCAGGGTCCGGGGCAGCGGGAGTCTGCTCAACGGCCGCTTGAGCTTGGCGAGGTGGTTCGCGACGCCACCGATCGTCGGCGAGTACGATCGGCCGTTGTCGTTCAGCACGATGACGACCGGCCGATCGGGTTCCGCGGCGATGTTGTTGAGCGCCTCCCAGCACATGCCGCCGGTCATCGCGCCGTCACCGACGATCGCGACGACGTGGCGATTGATGTCGCCCGAGAGCGCGAAGGCCTTGGCCAGTCCGTCCGCATAGGACAATGCGGTGGACGCGTGCGAGTTCTCGATGGTGTCGTGCGGTGATTCGTCGCGTGACGGGTAACCGGACAGCCCGTCGGCGGTGCGCAGGGTGCTGAAGTCCTTGGCGCGCCCGGTGAGGATCTTGTGCACATACGCTTGGTGTCCGGTGTCGAACAGCAGGACGTCGCGCGGCGAGTGGAACACTCGGTGCAACGCGATGGTCAGCTCGACCACACCTAGGTTCGGACCTAGGTGCCCGCCGGTTCGGCAGACCTTGTCGACCAGAAACTGGCGGATACACCCGCTCAGGTCGGGTAACGCCGACGCGGGCAGAGCGCGGAGCGCGCCCGGATCGGTGACATGGTCGAACGTTGCGGTGGTGGTCACGGTTGCCTCACGGTGATGGGCAGGGTGAAACGCATGGTCTCCGTGCTGGTCGCGCGCTCGACGACGGTGACGGGGCCAAGCCCGCCGAGCGTGGTGATGACGCTCTCGACGAGGTGTGCCGGTGCGGACGCCCCTGCGGTCAGGGCTATCACGCCCGCGTCGGCCAGCCATTCGGGGCGAATATTGCTAGCGTCGTTGATCAGGTGCGCGGGTGTGCCTGCTCGGTGAGCGAGCTCGACGAGCCGCTGCGAGTTGGACGAGTTCATCGACCCTATGACGAGCACGAGGTCGGCTTCGCCCGCGATGGCCTTGAGCGCGTCCTGACGATTGGTAGTGGCGTAACAGATGTCGGCCGTGCCGGGTCCGCGCAGCGCCGGGAAGCGTGTCCTCAACGCCTCGATCACCTCGGTGGTGTCGTCGACTGCGAGCGTGGTTTGCGTCAGGTAGGACACCCGTTGCGGATCTTGCACGACCAGGTTGGCCACGTCGTCCACGTTTTCCACGAGAACGGTGTGCTCCGGGGCCTCGCCGAGGGTGCCTTCAACCTCCTCATGCCCGGCGTGGCCAATCAGCACCACCGTGTCGCCGCGTTCGGCGAACCGGCGGGCCTCGGTATGCACCTTCGTCACGAGCGGGCAGGTCGCGTCGATGACCTCGAGGCCGCGGCGTGCGGCCTCGGCGCGCACGGCCGGGGACACGCCGTGTGCGGAGAACACGACCGTTGCTCCGTCGGGCACGGTGTCGAGTTCGTCGACGAACACCGCACCGGTGGCACGGAGGCCGGCGATGACGTGGGCGTTGTGCACGATCTCCTTGCGCACGTATATCGGGCCGTTGCGCTGGTCGAGCAAGCGCTCGACGATCTCGATCGCCCGTTCCACACCGGCGCAGAACGATCGTGGGGAGGCCAGAAGAAGCGTGCGTGGCCGGACCACCGCCAGCCAGGTGGCCAGCGTGGTCGCTGCGATCGCATGGCCATCTGGGTCGTGCGCGGTCGCTGACAGTCCGAGCCCGACCTGGCCGCCGGTGCCGGGCAGCACCGCGGTGAAGCTCAGCGGCGGGGGCCTGTCTCGGTCGGTGTCGTCGGGCACACGCACCGGTCCGCTGACCGGCGTGATGCCGCGGCGGTGCAGATCGCCGGTCACAGCTTGGGCTGCGTGGCACACGATCGAGGGCTGGCCAGGGATCAGCAATCGGTCGGCGACCAGCACCGAACCTGGGGACACAGGCGTGTTCATCTTCTGGCCTTCCTGGAGATGATCAGTGGTGGCGCCGAAAAACGCGCGATTTTTCGCCACTTGCGTGTATTGGCTTCGGCGAAGCGGGATCAGGCTGTGACGCTCGTTTCGTCATCGCGACTTCCGCTCGTCCGAGTTCCCACCACTACGTCTTTGGTGGTTCCTTGGGGTATCACGGCAGCGGAAAGGCCCCCGTACCGACGGTCTCGATCGACATATTCACGTATTGCCTGGTGTAGGTGACTGGGGGAGAAGTCCGGCCACAAGGTCGAGGGGAATGACATCTCCGCGTAGGCGCTTTGCCAGGTCAGAAAGTTTGAGACGCGCTGTTCGCCCGAGGTACGGATCAGTAGATCAACGTCAGGCATGTCAGGTTGGTACAGGAATGTCCTGATGTGCTTTTCGTCGATGCGTGCCGGGTTGAGCCGGCCCGCCGCGGCGTGTCTGGCAAGCTCACACACAGCGTGGGCCAACTCGACGTGTCCCCCGTAATCAACGCACAGACAGACTGTCATGCCGGAGTTGTTCGCGGTGACGCGTTCGGCCGAGACGAGTTGGTCGTGAACTTGGTGACCGACCCGGTCACGGCGACCGGACCAGGCAAAGCGCAGGCCCCGGTCCTGCCAATACGGAAGCTGTGTGTGCACGAACTGACGGATCAGGCCGAGCACACAGCACTGTTCAGCGACTGGTCGGTTCCAGTTCTCCGTGGACCAGCAGTAGAACGACAGCCACGACACGCCCAGATCCGCTGCCGTGTCGATGACAGCGGGGAGACGACTGAAGCCGCGGCGGTGCCCCTGCCTGCGCAGCAGCCCATGTCGAACCGCCCACCGACCGTTACCATCCATGATGATCCCAATGTGCCGCGGGGGAGCATCATTGCTCGCCGCAGAGCTACCATTTCGCGGTGTGGGAACTAGATTGGGTCTGACGGGGTTGGACACGGTAATCAATCCCCTCTGGATTTGCCGATAGCTTCGATCGGCGTCGTCGTCGCTCAGATAGACGACCACGCAAATGAAACGGCTGGCCAATTCAATACGGTGTTACCGGCGCAACTTGCAGTTTGACCTCAAGGGTTGGTCGACTTCCATCCCCTTGCCCTGAATGCGAGCTCAGCTCACCCCTTACGGTTGCTGACTTAAGTTGTTTCTGTCACCGGTTATGGGCCGGACGGCTGACGTGCGCTGTCAAGTGGGCGAGGTGGATGGTCGGCGGGTCGTCCACGTGTCAGCATCTTTTACGGCACCGGTATACGTGGTTCGACCGATCCGGCGGGCCTGGGGCATCGATCCGCCCGCCGCTCGGTCGATCGAGTTGGAGGAAGCTGTGACAGGCACGGCGAGTACCACCGCACCACCAGTCCAACTCGAGCTGCCGCCGATGTACTGCCCGATCGAGTATCGGGTACAGCCGGAACTCGAGGCGATCGACCGGAACGCTGCTCAGTGGTTGGACCGTTACCAGCCCTACCACGACAGCACCAGCCGCGCGTGGCTGGTCGCGGCTGACGCTGCCACCGCCGTGGCCAGCTTTCTTCCCAACGGCAGCACCGACCGAGTGGAGTTGTCTGCTCGCTGGATGTACTGGGCCCTCGCTCTGGACGATGTCACGGACAGATCAACACCAGGGTCCGGTGCCGGAGGCGCCGCCGAACTGGTCAGCAGAGTGCTGCGGCTCATGGAAACCCCGCAACCGCTCGACCCGCCCGGCACTGGCCTCGCCCCGGCATTACAGTCGTTCATCGCTGACTATCAGGCGATGGCGTCCCCACCCCAACTACGGCGGTTCGTCGAGGGACACCGCAGATGGTTCCTCTCGGTGTGCTGGCAGGCCACCACCAGCCAGCCACGCACCCTCGATGACTACTGCCACCTGCGTATGTTGTCCGTCGGCGCATGCGCAACCGCCGTACTGACGGAATTCACGCACCCAGAGGAAGTGCCGAGCAACGAACTGGACTCGCCAGCCATGCGTGCCTTGCAGGAGTCCGCGTACCTGGTGCTAGGTCTGGATAACGACCTGCTGTCCCATTTTGGCCATGACGTGCGGGAACGCGACGTGCCCGATGTGGTGACCACGATCGCACGTCTCTATCAGGTACCCACCGACGAGGCCCTGGTACAGGCCACCGCTCTGCGCGACCTGTTCATGGACCTGTTTCTCCGTCTGCAGGAACGTCTGCTGCCGCGCGTGAGTAGCCCAACACGGCACTACATCGAAAACCTTGGCTTCGGAATCCGGGGCGATCTGGAGTGGGGAGCCCGTTCCGCTCGCTACGCCGTGCTCACCCCGCGCGACCAACCCCCACCCGCAGAGTTCACGCCGATCACGCTGAACTTCGCCGAACGACCCGCGCCCGCAATTGTGGATCATCGCAGCCTGCCGTCGTTGTCGTGGTGGTGGAACCACCTTACTCCCCAATGACTTTGTCCAGCAGCTATGACACCATCCATCGCGATACCCCGGAGAGAGAGGGGCCGGAGTCCCCGGTAGAAGAACGCTCGCCAAAGTGATCTTCGCCCGAACGACTCCACGTGATCGCCTTTCGTGCCACGCTCGACGTGCCGCGCGCACTTGCCCAGTACCTCAGCCGGCTGCTGAACGCCGAGCGTCGCGGGCGCGGCACCCGCAGGGACAGCAGGGTGTTGACCTGCTTTCGGCAGGCAGTGTTCGCGCTGGCGCGGGACTGCGGCATCCGGAAATCCGGATGCGTGCGACGCGGACGCATCGCTAGGGTCGCCAGCATGACATTCTTCTTCCGACTCTGACGCGACCGCTGGCGGGTTGTGGACATCCCCTCGCCGGCGATGCGGAGCGGCTGCCTGCCGCCCGGGTCGCGACGTGGGAGAAGATCGGTGGTTCTTCCGGTATCGGCGCGTTCGCGCGCCGAGGATGCCTTACGTCCTGATGCCGTCCGTGCACCGTGAGGGCCGCGCGCCTCATGGCGCGGACGGTGCGGGGCATCGAGCCTCTGGTGGTACAGGAAATCCAGGAGAAGGGGCTCGGCCAGGTTGTTCACATCGGCCACCGCGAGGTGTGGTTCCGATGTGCCGAGCCGGGGCCTGCGCTGCTCGGCCTGCGTTGCGCGGACGACGTGTTCGTCATCGGTGCGGTGGTCACGGGTGTCGGGCGTGAGCGGGCGAGTCTGCATCGGCTGGCGCGGGCGGCGATGGACGTGCCGTTGCGGTCATTGCTCTCCGTGCGGCAACGCTGCGGCGCCACCGGCACCGTGAGCGCGGTGGAGGTCTCGGCGTCGTTTCTCGGTCGCCGCAACTACAACCGCTATGACATCGAGGACGCCGTCGGTGAGCCGCTCGCCGCGGCGCTCGGTGTTCCGTACCACTCGCGCAGAGGTGATGCCGCGCCACTTCCCGGCGGGCTCGGCTGGCGTGTCACGGTGGAGTCCGGTCGCGCGGTCCTCGCACTGCGTCTTGGTGAGTGTCCCCTTCATCGCCGAACGTATCGCCGCTTGACGCGCCCAGGGAGCCTGCATCCGCCGCTGGCCGCCGCGCTGGTGCGGCTGGCCCGGCCCGCCGTGGGTGCGACGCTGCTCGATCCCTGCTGCGGATCGGGCACGGTGCCGATCGAGGCGGCGCTGTCGTCTCCCGCGGTGTCCGTCGTGGGCTGTGACCGCGATCCGCACGCGATCCAGGTCGCGGTGATCAACGGCGAGGTGGCCCCGGTGCGCTGGACGGTTGCCGACGCGGGCGAGCTGCCCCTGCGTAGCGCAGGCGTGGACGTGATCGTGAGCAACCCGCCCTGGGGGCGGCAGGTCCGCCCCCAGGGCACTCTCGCGAATGGTGCGCTGCCGCTGTGGCGGGAGCTGCACCGCGTGCTGCGTCCCGGCGGTCGCGCGGTTCTGTTGTTACCGGCGGCCGAGGTAGCACAGGCTCTTGCGGCTGGGCTGGCGCTGCGGGATCGGCGTCCGGTCAGCATCGCGGGAACCCACGCCGAGGTCATCACCCTTCAGCGCAGTTGAGACCGGTCAGCCCATGCTCTTGGCGCCGTCCAGTGACTCGCGGATGATGTCGGCGTGGCCCGCGTGCTGGGCGGTCTCGGCGATGATGTGTAGCAGCACCCGCCGGGCCGACCAGTGCGAGTCGGCCTCGAACCAGGGGGCCTTCGGCAACGGCTGGGTCGCGTCGAGGTCGGGCAGGGTGGCGACCAGCTCGTCGGTCCGGCGGGCCACATCGGCGTAGTCGGCGAGCACACCGGCCAACGTCTCACCGGGCAGCAACCGGAGCTCGTCGGCCCGCCGGGCCCAGTCGTCCTCCGTCATGGCGGTGAAGTCACCCATGGTGGAAGGGCCGCTCAGGATGAAGTCCATCCAGTTCCGCTCGGCTGATGTGACGTGCTTGATCAGGCCGCCAAGGCACAGCTCGCTCACGGTGGTCCGCCGCGCGGCCTGCTCGTCGGTGAGGTCGCGGGTGGTGAAGCGCAGGAAGTACCTGTGCTTGGCCAGCATCGCCAGCAGGTCGGCACGTTCGCCGGTGGCAACCGGTGCAGCCACTTCGTTGGTGGTCATGGTTTTCGCTTCCTGTTGTGGTGATCTGTCGGCTATCACCAACGCTAGGAGGCTTACCGGTCACTTCCTGACCTGAATTGCGCGAACTGCGTACGAGCTGGCCGCCGAGACCTAGCGGCTGACCGAGTACGAGTGTGCGCCGGTGCCGGCGAGGGCGCCTGCGTCGATGATGAGGTACTCGTCGCGGATCGGCGTGCCGGCGAGCCACGATTCGAGGATCTCCCGCGTGCCGGCGGCGTAGCGGGCCTGCGCCGACAGCGAGCTGCCGGAAATGTGCGGGGTCATGCCGTGGTGCGGCATCGCGCGCCACGGGTGGTCGGCAGGCGCGGGCTGCGGGAACCACACGTCACCGGCGTATCCGGCCAGCTGACCGGTCTCCAGTGCGCGGACCACGGCGTCGCGGTCGCAGATCCGCGCCCGTGCCGTGTTGATCAGGTAGGCACCGCGCTTCATGGTGGCGATCAGCTGATCGTCGAACAGCCCCTCCGTCTCCGGATGCAGTGGGGCGTTGATGGTCACCACGTCGCAGGCAGGCACCATGTCCGCCGCGCTCGGGTGGTAGGTCAGGTTCAGCTCCCGTTCGACGGCCTCGGGCAGCCGGTGCCGGTCGGTGTAGTGCAGGTGCACATCGAACGGCGCGAGGCGGCGCAGCACGGCGAGGCCGATCCGCCCGGCAGCGACAGTGCCGACGTGCATCCCCTCCACGTCGTAGGAGCGCATGACGCTGTCGGCGATGTTCCAACCCCCGTCGAGCACCCATCGGTGCGCCGGCAGATAGTTGCGGACCAGTGACAAGATCATCATTACCACGTGCTCGGCGACGCTGATGCTGTTGCAGTAGGTCACCTCCGCCACCGTGACGCCATGGTCGATCGCGGCGTCGAGGTCGACATGGTCCGAACCGATACCCGCGGTGATGGCCAGCTTCAGCTTGGGGGCGGCCGCGAACCGTTCCGCGGAGAGGTACGCGGGCCAGAACGGTTGCGAGATCACCACATCCGCATCGGCCAGCTCGCGGTCGAACGTCGAGCCGGCGCGGTCCTTGTCCGAGGTGACCACCAGCGTGTGCCCGCCGGCTTCGAGGAACCGGCGCAGTCCGAGCTCACCGGACACACTGCCGAGCAGCTGTCCCGGCGTGAAGTCGGTGGCGCTCGGTGTCGGCAGGAGCTGACCGTCCGGATAACGCTCGATGTGGGGCAGGTCATCGCGTGCGTAGGAAGTCGGGTAGCCGTCGCGGGGATCGTCGTACAGCACACACAGCACCTTTGCCATGGCAGTCTCCCGAAAGTTGTTGCCAGCAGGTGCCTTTGACGATGCTCCCCGCGAGTGCGCGAGGCAAAGCGAAAGTTCCTATCCCGCGATAGCCGGTTCCTATCGGGTGTCCAGGTGATCGTGCAGCACGCGATCCAGAGTGCTCCGCACATCGAGGTCCCGGGTGAGATCCAGCAACGCGCGCGCGAGAATCGGCTGGGGTTCACGATCGGCGATCACCAGGCCGATCTGTGGTGCACGTGCGGGATTCTCCAGGCGTACCACCCGCATCCCTTCTGGCGTACCGAACATGTGCAGCCAGGCATGTGCGACCACACTGGACCACCGGTGGGTCGCGACGTGCGCGTAGAGTGCGGACACGGTGTCCGTCTCGATCGCGGGCACCGCGGTGACACCCGCCGCCGCGAAGATCTCGTCGAGAATGCGGCGATGACGCATCCGCTGAGCCAGCAGGCAGAGCGGCAACGTGGCGACCTCCGCCCAGCGCACGACAGCACGCTCGGCGAACTCGCCGTCGTTCGGGGTCAGCAGCAGATAGCGCTCCTCGTACAGGGGCGTCACGCGAACCTCGCCGAGCTCGTCATCGTCCACATAGGTCATTGCGACGTCGAGCTCGAAATCTCCGAGCTTGCGCATGATCTCGCGTGAGGACAACGACTCCAGTGAGATCCTGGTGTGCGGGTGCCGCTCGCAGAACGGTGTCGTCAGCAACGGCGCCGCGGTGAGCGCCGTCGGGATCGCACCGACTCGCAGCACACCCGACAGGCTTGCCCGCATCGTCGACAGATCATGGCGCAGGGCGTCGCATTCGGCGAGGATTCGGTGTGCCCACAGCAGCACCCGTTCCCCCTCCGGCGTCAACCCGGCGAACCGGTTGCCCCGCCGGACGATCGGCACGCCCAGTTCCCGCTCCAGCTTGCGGATGGCCGCCGACAACGACGGCTGGGACACGTGGCATGCCTCGGCCGCGCGTGCGAAATGCCGTTCGCGAGCCAGCGCGGCGAGGTACTCCAACTGACGCAACAGCACGGCACGACCTCCGTTACGGCCGGGCGCGCGCTGGGGAAGGCCGCGAGCCCGGCGGGGCTCATCAGCCACAGTAACTGGTCGATACCGCCGTCGAGCAGGGCTTCAGTTGGTTCCGAGTGCCTTGCGCAGGTCGTGGACGGCGTACTCGATGGCGGCCGTCGTGGCCGCGGTACCGCGGACCGGGTTGAGCATCATGAAGTCGTGGAGGATGCCGTTGTAGCGGACGCTCGTGGTACGGACGCCTGCCGCGGTGAGTTTTCTGGCGTAGGCCTCGCCCTCGTCGCGGAGCACGTCATTCTCGTCCACGATCACCAAAGCCTCGGGCAGTCCAGCCAGAGCCGCGACGTCCGCACGCAGCGGAGACGCTGTGATGTCGGCTCGCCTTGCGGTGTCGGGCAGGTAGGCGTCCCAGAACCAGGCCATCGCCTTGGCGGTAAGGTACGGGCCGTCGGCGAACTCGCGGTAGCTGGCGGTGTCCTGCGCGGCGTCGGTCACCGGGTAGTAGAGCGACTGGTGCACGAAGGTGACGTCGCCGCGCCGCTTCGCGAGGATGGCGAGGACGGCGGACATGTTGCCACCGACCGAATCGCCGGCGACAGCGAGACGTGAGCTGTCGAGCCCCTCGGTGACGCCGTGTTGTGTGATCCACTGTGCGGTGGCGTAGGCCTGCTCGATCGCGACCGGGTACTGGGCTTCGGGGGAGCGGTCGTACTCCACGAACGCCACGGCGGCGCCGACCCCGACGGCGAGTTCGCGGACGAGCCGGTCATGTGTGCCGGCGTTGCCGAGAATCCAGCCTCCGCCGTGTACGTAGAGGATCGCCGGAAGTGTGCCCGTCGCCCCTACCGGTTTGACGATGCGGACTCCGACGTCACCGACCTCCGCCGGCACGGTGATCCACTTGTCGTCGACGTCGGGCTTGTCGATGGGCGCTGCCTGGATGTCGTCGAGTACTTTGCGAGCGCCGTCAGCGCCCAGCTGGTAGAGGAACGGTGGCTTGGCCGTCGCGTTCGCGATCTCCTGTGCGGCCGGTTCGAGGATGTGATCGGTCATCGGATTTCCTTTTCATGCGCGACCTGATCCGGCACCTACAACTCGACTATGGCACGAAGCCGCCTCTGGTCAAGCCGGAGCAAGGAGGCCTTTCGCCTCTAGCTCGCAGGCTGGGATGCCGGACGCTGAAGGTGTAGGCGCGACAAGGAGGTCGTCATGGCTGGTCTGACCAAGATGAGCATGGACTCGCCGGACGAGGTGCGTCCGTTCGAACACAACTCCGGGCAGCTCGAGGTGGTGAATCTCCCAGGCGGTGCGGTCGGCCGCGCCACCTTCCGCCCCGGCTGGCAATGGTCCAAGGACGTCAAGCCCATCGCGGGAACCGAGAGCTGCCAGGCGGCACACACCGGTTACGTCCTTTCTGGACGGATGGTCATCCGCATGGACGACGGCGAGGAAACCCAGTTCGGTCCTGGCGATGTCATGGTCTGCCCGCCGGGGCACGACGCATGGATCGTCGGCGACGAGCCCTGCGTGGTGATCGACTGGCAGGGCTTCACCGACTACGCGAAGCGATGAGGTGCCAACATGGCGAAGTATGCGGTGTTTTTCAGTTACACGCCCGAGTCGTGGGCGCGCATGATCGCGAACCCCAGCGACAGGATGGCGGCGGTCAAGGCGTCGACGGAGTCCGTCGGCGGTTCCGTCGAGACGATGTACTTCATGTTCGGTGAGCGGGACGGCTTCGTGGTGGTCGACCTGCCCGACAGTGAAGCCGCGGCGGCCATGTCGGTGGCGGTCAGCAGCACCGGTGCCTTCCGTTCGGTACAGACACATGAGCTGATCGCGCCGGCCCACCTTCCTCAGGTGCTCGAAAGGGCGCGCACGACGGCGGCGAGCTACCGCCCGCCGGGAACCTAGTGGTGGGCTACGGCTTGCTCTCCGCTTGCTGACCCTCCTTGGCGCCGCGGATCAGGTTCCTGACATCGCTCTGGGCCAACCGCTCGGCGACGTAGGTGCCCGCGCCGATCACGATCGCGACCGGCCACTCGATCACCTCGAACGCGGCCAGCACGGCCAGGCCACCCAGCCACAGCAGCCGTTTCGGCTCCACCGGGCCCAGTCCTGGCACGCGCACGGGGCCTGGCCTGCCTGCCCGCTCCTTGGGCTGTGCCTCTTTCTGTTCGGCCGCAGCACGACCGGTCTCCTTCGGCTTCGTCTTCGAGGCCGAAGGCCTGCTAGCAGTCATGGCTCCTCCATCCGCGGATCAGCCGGGCATACCCGGGCTCGTAGCTGCTCAAACAGCGTCGGCTGGTTTCGCCACGTGCGTGGTGGCAACCCTTCCGACGGGTTCGTCGTCAGGAGGTGGGTGCGTATGGTGAGGCTCCTGGACCGCGTGCACATGGGCGGGCAGCAGATTGAGCTACCGGCACTCGGGACCGTGCACGTGCCGGCACCCGAGCACATCGTCTACTACGCCGGACTGGGGTTGCTGGCGGCGCTGGGCTTCATCGAATGGCCGGTCGCTGTCGTGATCGGCGCAGGCCACCTGCTGGCTGACCAGCATTGGTCCCACGTCGTCACCGGGATCGGTGAGGTACTGGAGGAGGCGTAACCGCACCGGCCTTGACTCTGCTCGGGCTCGCACTCGTACTCGCGGTCGGACTGGCCGGCCCGTTACTCGCGGCGCCCGCGCACGCCCGGATCCCGGTGGTTGTCGGCGAGGTACTGGCCGGGGTGGTGATTGGCCGAACCGGTCTGGGGTGGGTGAACCCGGACGAACCCGTGCTGTCCTTTCTCGCTTCGGCGGGGTTCGCGCTCGTGATGCTGGTCGCGGGCAGTCACGTGCCGCTGCGCCGCATAGCCATGGGCACCGGTCTTCGGCGTGGGGCGTTGCTGGCCGCGGCAGCCGGGTTGCTCGCGGTTCCTGTCGGGCTGGGTGTCGCCGCGCTGGTCGGTAGCGGCCACGGCGCGCTCTACGCCGTGCTGATGGCGTCGAGCTCGGCGGCCCTGGTGATGCCGGTGATCGACGAGGCCGGTCTGCGCGCGGCGCCTGTGGTCGCGACGATCGTGCAGGTCGCCATCGCGGACATCGTCTGCATCGTCGCGCTGCCGCTGGTGCTGGACCCGCGCAAGGCGGGCACGGCGGCGATCGGCGCGCTGGTGGTCGTGGCCGCGGGCGCTGCGATTTTCCTGGTAGTGCGGTGGTTCCGCGGCCGGGGCCTGCTCGACCGCATGCGCAGGGTCAGCGTCGCCCGCGGTTTCGGGCTCGAACTGCGTACCCAGCTGATCCTGCTCTTCGCCTTGGCGGGGCTGGCTCAGGTCGTCGGAATCTCGGTGCTGCTCGCCGGGTTCGTCAGCGGGCTCGCGCTGGCGGCCGAGGGAGAGCCGAGGCGGCTGGCCGGTCAGCTGTTCGCCGTGACAGACGGGTTCCTCGGCCCGGTGTTCTTCGTGTGGCTGGGCGCATCGCTCGACCTGCGCGCGCTGGTCACGCAGCCGAGCCTGCTGGTGCTGGCTGCGTTGCTGGCGCTGGGCGCGATCGCAGTGCACGCCGCCGCGTGGTTGCTGCGTCAGCCGCTTGCGCTGGCAGTGCTGGCGAGCGCCCAGCTCGGCGTGCCGATCGCGGCCGTCACCATCGGGACTCGCGAGCAGCTCCTGCGCCCTGGCGAAGGCGGAGCCATCATCGGCGCCGCACTGATCAGCGTGGTGGTGACCGGGCTGGCCGCACGAGCGGCTCAGCGTTCGCAGACCTGGTCCGAAAAACCGTGACCTCATAGGGAACGCGGCATGGGGGATGGGCGTCCTACGAGCCGGCGCCCGTCAGCGGTGCCTTGCTCATAACGGAAAGGCACAGTCGATGACCTATCCACCGCAACCGGGACAGCAGCCCTACGGCCAGCAGCCGGGCGCCTTCGGCCATGGCTATCCGCAGCCGTACGGCCAGTACCCAGCGAGCGGCGGGTACCCCCAGCACGGTCCCTACGCGCAGGGCGGGCAGTACCCACCTGGCGCGCCGTACGGTGGCGGCTTCGCGCCGCAACCGCCGAAGAAGAGGACCGGTCTGTGGGTCGGCATCGGCGCCGCCGTGGTCGTCGTCGCCACCTTCGCCGTCGCGGCCTTCGTCGCGCCGGGGTTCCTGCTCCGTGAGGAGCAGAACACCACCGCTGGTGGCGACAGCGACGCGGCCGGGCTGGCGCAGCAGATCGCGCAGGGGTTCACCGACCACGATGAAGCGGGCCTGAACCAGTTCGTCTGTGCCGGCGCCGGACCCGCCACCGGCGGCTACATCGAGGAGGCGTCGGTGGTCCGGGAGTTCACGATCCAGGGCGAGGTCACGGAGAGCGGCGACACGGCGACGGCGACTGCGCACGTCGTCGTCGAGCAGCGGGGCGAGACGGTGCAGGGCGGGCTTTCCCTCGAATTCGCCAACGAGGGCGGCCGCTGGTGCTGGAAGGACGTCGAACAGGTGGGCTGACCTCACGCGGTGAGCTGCACGATGCCCTGGACCGTCATGACGGCACCGACGGCGAAGAACAGCAGCGCGGCGCCGATCTGGATGGCCCGCTCGGGCAGCCTCTTGCCCAGCAGCCTGCCGAGCAGCACCGCGATACCGTCGGCGAGGACCATGCCCAGCGTGGAACCGACCCACACCGCCAGCCAGCCCAGCTGGGCGTTCGCGTAGTTCGTGCCCACGGTGATGGTCGCGAGCATCGTCTTGTCGCCCAGTTCGGCGAGGAAGAAGATCGTGGCCACGGTCATGAACGCCGACCGGTTGCGCCGCGCGCCGGCACGCTGCTCGTCCTGATCGGTCAGCGTGTCACCGCGCAGCGTCCAGGCGCCGAAGAACAGGAACGCCACACCTGCGATGAGCGTGATCCAGTCGGTCGGAATGGCCAGGCCCAGCACCTCGGCGATGAGCACGCTCACGCCGTGCACTGCGACGGTCGCCGCTGTGATACCGGCCATGACGGTGAGTGCACGGTAGCGGGTCGCCAGTGACAGGGCGACGAGCTGCGTCTTGTCGCCCATCTCGGCCACGAAAATGGCGCCCGTGCTGACGGCGAAAGCGGTGAGCAACTCCACGAAAGAATCTGCCTCTCGGTCAGGTCTTTCGGGCAAAAGAAAGGCGAACGCTTCACTTCGGCCCGTGTCCGGAAATACGAGCCGAAGGTCTCGTCCGCCTGCTGCAGGCTCGCGGGGCCGGGCTACCACAAGATGCTGTGGAATCCAGTATGTCGACCCCGCGGATTGAGGACTACTCCCCTCCGGGCAAGACTGAGAATAGCAGACCTGGTTCGAATTGCAATTATTTGCCATACCGCGCGACAATTCGCTGGGCGTTCACAAAAAATGATTCGGCGCATCGAAAACAATGGTGTGGGTGCTCGTAATGCCGGCTACGGTGATGCGATCATGAAGCCATGGATGAGATCGGGCTGATCAGGTCACCGCGTGCGCAGCGGTTCTTCCGTCCCGAGCCGGTGAGCGCGGCCGACATCGAGGCGATCATCGAGGTGGCTCGCCGGACCGGCTCCGCACGCAACCGGCAGCCGTGGCGTTTCGTGTGCGTGACCGATCCCGCGCGCAGGCGCGAACTGGCGGCGCTCGGGCAGTACGCCCAGGTGCTGGCCGGCGCGCCTGCCGTGCTGCTTCTGCTCTCCGACCCCGATGCCGGGCGGGACACCGAGTTCGACCTCGGCCGGGTGTGCCAGTCGATCCTGCTCGCCGCGCACGCCAGGGACCTCGGCAGCTGTCCGGTCTCGCTCTACCCGCACGAGCACGCGGTCACGGCGGCGAGGCTGGCGGGCTCGCCGTGGCCGTGGCCTGCCCACCACGCCGTCGCGCTGGGACGGCCTGCCGAGACGCCGGCGGGCCGGTCGGCGATCCCGGCCGGACGCAAGGCCGTGTCCGAACTGTTGTGGCACGCCGACGGTTAACTACGCGCGCGAATGCCGACTCGGTCGTGCGCCAGCCGTTCCCGGCGCAATTCAGTCACTTCGGGTAGCTCCAGTGGACGCGGCGGCGTGCCGAGCACCCAGCTCAGCAACAGGTCCGCCAGCGCCGGGTTGCGCGCGAGCACCGGGCCGTGCAGGTAGGTGCCGATGACCCGCCCGGACAGGGCTCCCTCGGTGCCGTCACCGTTGCCGACGCCACGGGTGACCCTGCCCAGCGGCCGGCCATCGGGGCCCAGCTCGGTATGCCCCTGGTGGTTCTCGAACCCGGTGAGCGGCTGACCGCCGAGGGTGGCATCGACATGTGCGACCACCTCACCGACCGCGCGCCGCGTTCCCGGCACGGTCGCGGCGTCCAGTAGCTCCAGCCCGGTGTGCTCGACCCGGTCGGAGGTGGTGAACCGGCGGCCGAGGATCTGGAACCCGGCGCAGATACCGAGCACCACACTGCCCCGCGCGGTCGCCTTCCGCAGACCGGGGGAGGCGCGTAGCCGCGCTGCCGCGAGCGCCTGCGCGTCGTCCTCGCCACCGCCGAGCATGTACAGGTCCAGGGACGCGGGGACCGGCTCGCCGAGCCGCACCGGTACGACGGTGGTCGCGACACCGCGCCATTCCAGTCGTTTGGCCAGCACCGTCGCGTTGCCCGAATCGCTGTAGGTGCCGAGCACATCGGGCAGCAGCAGGCCGATACGGACGGCGGAGGTGTCAGAGCGCGTCTGAGAACCATCGCGTACCGGCTGCGCGGCGCCCAGATGGCGCCTCGCTGCGTTGTCGTCAGTCACCATGACTCCGTCATGCCTCCCCCGCCGCCTTGCTGATCCCGGGTGCGGGTGTCCCGCAAGACACATCCATCTGGATCACCGCTCGCACGGAGGACGGTCCCAGACGCGCTCTCAGGCATCGCGCAGCCTTCCGATGACGTCACGGAACGCGGTGTAGTTGCCGACCAGGTCCACCGACTCCGTGTCGAGTTCCCTGACCGCGCGCAGCGGATCGTGCTCGATCGTGTGCTCGACCTCCGCGTAGGACAGCCGGACCGCGAGGTCGGTTGCCCGCTCACCGGCAGCCACGACATGCCGCCCGCGTAGCACCTCGAACGGCACATCCCACAGCCAGGACATGTCCCTGCCGTCGGGTTCCCGGCTGTTGACGGCGATCACCACCGCGCGATTTCCGTTGAGCAGCGGCAAAGTCTCACCCCACCCGGCCGGGTTCTTGGCCAGCAGCACGCGCACCGTGTGCCCGGCATAGCTCACCTCGCGGTAGCGTCCCCCGACGTTGTCGATGGCGCGCAACGTTCCCGCGGCGAGGGTGGGTGACACCCCGAGCTGTGCTGCGGCGGCCACCGCGATCGCCGCGTTGGCCGCATTCGCCCTGCCGGGCAGTCGCAGGTCCAGCGGCACCTGGAGATTTCCCGGCCCGGCCAGCGTGCGGTCGTTCAGCGTCCATTCCGGCTCAGGGCGCGCCAGTCCGCAGACGCAGCTCCAGGAGTCGCTGTCGCGCCGGATCGCCTGGCCGCAGCGGGCACAGGCGGTGCCGTCGTCGTGCCAGAGCTGGCCGGCACCCACCCAAACCGGTTGTGCCGCATCGCGTGCGGCGGAGGTGACCAGTGGGTCGTCGCAGTTGGCCACGACGAACGTGTCGGGCAGCGTGCTGACCGCGGCACGCAGGTCGCGTTCGGTCATGCGCACCTCACCGGCCCTGTCGAGCTGGTCCCGGCTCAGGTTGAGCAGCACGATCCCCGCGGGGCGGACCCGTTCTGCCACCAGCGGAACGTAGTACTCGTCGACCTCGAGCACAGCGTGCTCCGCGTGCGGCGCCGCCATCAGCGCGGCCAGTACCCCATCCGGCATGTTCGCACCGTCGCCGTTGGCGGCGACCGGGCCGAGCGTGCTGAGAATCCGGCTCAACATCAAGGAAGTCGTGGTCTTGCCGTTGGTTCCGGTGACGATCACGACCGTGCGGTTCGTGCCGAGGTGGCGCAACGCCTCCGGTGCCAACGCAAGCGCCGTGCGGCCGCCGATCATGCCGCCGCCACCGCGACCGGTACGGCGAGAAGCCGCGGCCGCGAACCTGCCCGCGGCGATGGCTGCCCTGGTGCGCAACGGCAACGACCGTGCGCCGGGATGGAGACTCCTGTCGACAGAGCCCTGCCTCGCCGCGTGATGGTTCACCATATCGGGGCACGCTCCTTCGTTCTCGCCGACGGCGGACCCCACCCGAGAGCTGTGAACGCTGTGCGCACCGCCCGGAGGGTGTGGTCGTTTCGCGTTCCTCATTGACTTTGCCGGCCACTGTCGCATTGAGACACTCGCGCCTCGATGCGGTTACGGCCGGCGCTTTTCAGAGTGCGCTGCGCCGTTGCCCATGTCCAGACCCCAGCGACCTCGCCCAGGTAGAACGGCTTAACGAGTCTTGGGAAGTTCTTTGCGTGGCTTGAAATACTGCCGCTAGTGCAGTGTGCTCGCGGCAGCCTCCCGTACGGCGTCGGCGACCAGGTCGAGGCTCGGCGAGCGCAACCGCCACTGCTGCCAGAACAGCTGTACGTCAACGTATCTGCGCGGGTCAAGCTCCACCAGTTCGCCCGTGCGCAGGTGCCGGGTCTGCAGGTCCGGCAGCATGCCCCAGCCGAGACCGAGGCAGACCGCCTCCACGAAGGCCGCTGAACCGGGTACGTACTGCCGGGGCGGGTCGAGGTGGCGGCGTGTGCGGCGCCGCGCATAGTCATCCTGTAAGCGGTCGTTCCGGTCGAAGACCACCATTGGGGCGCGGCTGAACTGCTCTGTCACCGTTCCGTCCGCGAACCAGCGTGCCGCGAAACCGGGAGAGGCCATCGGGCGGTAACGCATGGAACCGAGTCGGTCGACCGTACAGCCGGGTACGGCCTCGCCTGCCGCCGTCACCGCGGCCATGACGGTGCCGTGCCGCAACAGGTCGGCCGTCCGGTCCTGGTCGTCGCTGTGGAGGTCGAAGACCAGCGACGGCCCTGCCGCCACGAGAGCGGGCAGCAGCCAGGTGGCGAGGCTGTCGGCGTTGACGGCCAAGGGGATCACCGCTGGCTCTCGCGTCGCGTCCACGCCCCCGATCTCGCGTGCCACGTCGTCGGTGAGTGTGCCGATCTGCCGCGCAAGGCGCAGCAGCGCCTGCCCGGATTCGGTCGGCTGAACCGGTTTGGTGCGCGTCAACAGGACGCGGCCCACCGCGTTCTCCAGCGCCTTCACCCGCTGGCTGATCGCCGAGGGGGTGACGTGCAGAGTCTTCGCCGCGGCGTCGAACGTGCCCTCCGTGACCGCGGCGGCGAGCGCCTCCAGTTGCGCCAGATCGAGGTTCATCATCAGCAATACTAATGCAACTGAAGAATCTTTAGCTGGACGATCCGGGACGCGTGCGCTTAGCGTCGCGAACGTGTTGCTCTCCGCCGCCGGGACCGCGTTGCTTTCCGGCCTCGTGTTCGGCTTCTCGCTCATCGTCGCCATCGGAGCACAGAACGCTTACGTGCTGCGCCAGGGACTGCGCCGGGAGCACGTGCTGGTCGTCGTGGCGATCTGCGCCGTGTCCGACGTCGTTCTCATCGCCGCCGGTGTGGCGGGCACCGGGCTGCTCCTCGACGGGCGTCCCTGGCTCGTGTGGGCGGCGCGGATCGCAGGGGCTGTGTTCCTGTTCGGTTACGGCGTGCTCGCCGCGCGGCGGGCATTTCGCCCCGCTGCTCTGAGTATCGGCGCCGAGATGGCACCGGTGGCCCGGACCTCGGTAGCGGCGACGAGCCTCGCCTTCACGTGGCTGAATCCCGCCGTATATCTCGATACCGTCGTCCTGCTCGGGTCCGTGGCGAACACCCGGCCAGGACACGAATGGTGGTTCGGTGCCGGCGCCGCGGTCGCCAGCCTCGCGTGGTTCGCCGCGCTGGGTTTCGGTGCGCGGCTGCTCGCGCCGGTATTCGTCCGTCCCCGCGCGTGGCAGGTGCTCGATCTCGTCATCGCCGTCGTCATGGTGGCAATGGGTTTGCGGTTGCTGTTGCCGGTTCTCGCCTGACGCGGCTCGTCACCGCAGCAGCTCTTCCGGTCGGAGCGCTCCCCGGGCCAGCCGCTCGGCGACGACGCTGAGCCGCTGGCCGTGGTTGCGGCTGTAGCGGCGAAGCCGGTTGAACGCCTCGTCCATGGGCAGGCGCCCGGCATGCGCGAGTACACCCTTGGCCTGCTCGATGCTGATCCGGCTGTGCAGTGCGTACTGCAGTTGCTCGGTGAGGACCTCACCTCGGCGGATCGCGCGTTCCTGCAGGATGCCGATCGTGGCCGTGTCGGCCAGCGCTCGCGCGATCAGCAGGTTCTGCGGGGTGAGCGGCGCGCGGTGCTGGCCGAACAGGTCGAGCGCACCGATGACGTCCTCGCGCAGGCGCAGCGGCACGGCCTGCACGGACCGGTACCCTTCCCGCATCGCCTCGGCGGCGAAGGCAGGCCAGCGAGCCTGGTCCGCATTCAGGTTCTCGACTTCGACGGTCGTGCCGGAGCGGTAGGCCTCCAGGCAGGGGCCCGAGTTGTTCTGCAGCTGTAGCAACTCCAGCAGTCGAGTGCGCTCGTCGGACGTGGCCACCACCTGCAGGCCGCCGCGCTGGTCGGCCAGCAGGATGCCGGCGGCGGTGGCCCCGAGCAGCGTGACGCAGTACGTGCACAGTCGTTGTAACAGATCGACGACGTCGTAGTCGTCGACCAGTGTGTCCGCCATGTCCACGAACGCGCCGATCAGTTCTTCGTCGCTAACCGCAGCGGTAGGGGACGAATCATTCATAGCCGCCTCATCTGTCGCCTGCAGACGACAAATGCCACGTTTCGCCCCCTGCGAAACGTGATGCGTGTCCTGTCCCAAGGCCGTCACCAGCTGAGAACGTTCGGGTGCAGGCGGCCACCGACCATGTCCGTTGCGATGTCGTCCAGCCGCCGTCCGGAGCTGAAGGCGTAGCCCCGAAGCCGTGCCAGCGCCTGGTCGACCGGAATGCGGAACTCGGCGATGACCATCCCGGTGGCCTGGTGTACCACCGCGTGGTTGTGGATGAGGCCGTCGAGTGATGGCGGGTCGCCGTGGCCCGAGGCGGTGCTCAGTAGCACCGCGGTCGCGATGTCCGCGATTCGCACAGCGGTGGCGATGTCGCGTGTGGACAGCCAGCCGGGTCTGCGCCGGTACATGTCCAACCCGCCGAGCCGGGCCGCGCCTCTTCGCAGTGGGAATGCGAACAGCGCCCCGATGGGCTCCGTATGGATCTCCGCGGCGAACACCGGCCAGGCCGGGCTCGCATCCTGAGCCAGGTCCGGGACCAGAACCGGCCTGCCCGTGTCGAAGGCCTCGTAGCACGGACCCTCGCCGAGGCTGAACTGAACATCATCCGCGTGCGCGATCACCTTGTCCGTGGCGCAGAAGGTTTCCCGGCGACCAGGACTCGGTATCACCGACAGCGACGTGCCGTCCACCGGAAGCAAGGACACGCAGGCCTGGCACATCCGGTGCATCGGCTCGGCTGTGGTTCTGTTTTCCCGCAAGGCATCCAGCGCCGCCACCACCAGGCCGGACAGCGATTCCGGTTCGGGTTCGTCCACCGTGTCACCGCCTCCCACACCACCACGATGACCCCTCTGACGGCGAAGGGGTAGGACGGTGCTGGCGGCTGGAGTCAGCTGCGCCTGTCGGGGAACTCTGGTGAGCACGTCAGCGAGCGTGGAGGTGACGATGAGCGCACGACCCGACACGATGCCGGAGACCGACGTCATCGAACTGTTGTTGCACCAGCACCGGGAGATCCGGCGGCTGTTCACCCGCGTGCAGAAGGCCACGCCGCAGGATCGTGGCGAGGCTTTCGACCGGCTCCGCCGCTTTCTCGCCCTGCACGAGACGGCCGAGGAGATGGTCCTGCATCCGGACGCCAGAAAGGCTCTGGCCGACGGCGACCGGGTGATCGACGCCCGGCTGGCGGAGGAGAAGCACGCCGGAGAGATGGTGGCCGAGCTGGAGCAGCTCGGGCCGGACGACGAGGGTTTCCTGCCCGCTCTCGCCCAGCTGAAGAAGGCCCTGTTCGAACATGCAGGGCGTGAGGAGCGTACGGAGTTCCCCGAGATGCGCAAGGCACACGAAAAGGCGCGGTTGACGGAGCTGGGCAGGACGGTCAAGGCGGCCGAGGCCACCCCGCTGACCGGGTCGTATGCGGCAATGGTCGACCGGTCACGGGACGTCCTGCGGCAGGCGGCGCAACAGTTCTCGGACGGCGACTAGCACACTGGGCGACTGTTTCGATACTCTGGGTGATGTTGCTGATCCATCGTCTGGAGGTATTTCCGTCGTGCAGATGTCCTTGCGTGCCAAGGTTGTTCTCGTCTGTGCCGGTGTGGCCGGTGCGTTACTGTCGTCACCGGCGGTGAGTGCGGCGGAGCTGGAGCCGGCGCTCGTGCGCGCATCGGAGCAGAACGAGTGCAGGCTGAACGTCCGCACCGGCCCCGAGGTCAGCTCGCCAATACTCACCACACTGAGCTGTGTCAACTACACGACGTGCGTCAACGCGGAGTCGACGGACCTACCGTGCGGGCCCTATGTCGAGGGCGGGGAGTACAGCTGCGTCGGCGCGGACGGTGAACAGGTCACGGACAACCGCTGGGCCGACGTGGCCTGGCGTGCACCGCAACCGTCCTATGTGGCCGTTTCCTGCGCGACCTTCCGGTTCTGACGCCGGTTCACAGACCGAGGTGCAGGCGCAGCGCCTGGTCCAGCGCGTGGACGAGCTTCGGTGGCAGGCGCCCGAGCCGGGTGCCGAGGCGTTCGACGGCGATCGAGCGCACCTGCTCGGCCTGTGCCTTCGAGGGGCGGTCGAGTCCGGCTTCGCCGGCGGGCAGGAGCAGCTGGAAGGGGTACACCCTGGTGACGTTCGAGGTGACGGGCACGATCGTGACGACGCCGCGGCCGAGCCGGGAGGCGGTCGTGTTCGCGCCGTCATTGCTGACGATCACGACAGGTCGGCGCTTGTTGGTCTCGGCGCCTCTGGCCGGGTCCAGATCGGCGAGGTAGACGTCGCCGCGACGCATCAGTGCGTCAGGCCATCGGCAGTGGTGGGCTCCCAGTCGAGCGCGGCACCGGACTCGTTCCACTCGCGCCACGCATCGGCGTAGGCGTCGCCGAGCTCGCTGGTGCGCAGGAGTTCGACGGCCCGTTGCACGGCGGCCGAGCGGGAGCCGATGTCGTGGTCACGCGCGTAGGTGTCGAGGAACTCCACGTCCTCGACCGGCAGGCTGACGCTCATCTTCATACCTCGATACTACCCCCAGTGGGACTGCGGTAGTACCCCGTCGGAGAAGCCCATTGGTTACGTGCCCGTGGCCGCCGGTACGACGTGGCGGCCACGGGCACGAACTGCAGGTGAGCTCAGGAGGTCCAGACCACTGGGTCGCTGCGGTAGTCGTCCTCGTTGAACCTGGCTCCGCTGATGTCGGCACCTTCACGCCCGCCCTGCAGCTGGCACACCTCGTAGCTGGCGCCAGGCGTGGTGAAGTCCTCGGGTGTGCGGGAGTTCTCGCAGTCGGGCAGATCGCCGGTGAGCACCACTCCGGTCGTGCGACCCTCCGAGGTGATGGCGCTGAGGCGTGGCGGCAGCGTGTCCGCCAGGTCCGCGCCGTCGACGTTCTCCAGCGTGTAACGGATGTAGTACGGCACGACCCCGGCCCCGCGCTCGCCGTACTGGGCGTCGAACGCCGCCTGGTCGCCCTGCTCGACGGCGGTCACCGTGATGGCGACCGTGCCCGAGGCGCTGTAGCCCTCGAACGGGACGACGGCCCGCTCGCCGACCTTCAGCGTCGTTCCCGGCGGCGTCAGGCCGGCATCACCTGCCGGGCCTGTGTCGGCGGAACTGGTGTCCGCGGAACTGGTGGCGGAGGTGTCTGTCGCGTCGGCCGCCGTCGTCGCTGCCGCCGAGGAGGTCGGCTCGGCGGCGGCGTTTCCCGGCTCGGTACTACTGCAGGCGGCCGCCGTCACGGTCACAGCCCCCAGCAGACCCAGCACTGTGATGCGTGTGCGGTTGATGGGTCGGCTCCCTTCAGTATCTGAGTCTGACGCGGCAGCGTATCCCGGATCGACCGTTCCCGCTGGTGGGCCATGAATACGACAATGGGCCGTACCGGCAAAACGGTACGGCCCACCGCCGACAACCGATGCGCACGGTCGCCTCTCGGCGAATGGCGCGACGCGGCTCCAGCCGAACGGTATTCCGCGAGGGCGAATAGAGATGAGGCCCGGGGGACACTGTGCGCATCGGCAATCAATACAACAGCGGTCCGCCCGCCGATGTTCCCATGAGCCGGCTCACCCGTCCTCAGGCCGCATGCGGTTCGGCGGACCTGGTGT
Organism: Saccharomonospora sp. NPDC046836; assembly: GCF_040645195.1. Taxonomy (NCBI): domain Bacteria; kingdom Bacillati; phylum Actinomycetota; class Actinomycetes; order Pseudonocardiales; family Pseudonocardiaceae; genus Saccharomonospora; species Saccharomonospora sp. NPDC046836. The sequence continues at coordinate 332,931 of NZ_JBEYXW010000004.1, read as the reverse complement.
GGCGCCTGCGCACGAGCTCACGGCGCTCACGTTCCGTCATGCCACCGAAGATCCCGTGGTCGAGCCCATTGTCCAGTGCGTACCGCAGGCACTGCTCCCGTACCGGGCAGCGGGCGCAGACGGCCTTTGCCCGCGCCGTCTGCTGCGCACCGGGACCCAGATCGGTGACCGGGAAGAACAGCTCCGGATCCTCGTCACGGCAGGCGGCACGATGCCGCCAGTCGAACCTTTCCATCACGTGCCGCCTCCTTTCTGGCAGGATCGTTTATCGCCTCGGCACCAGGCAACCGAATTAAGAACGCCGACCGGCTCGGCGATATTCCATTCGCCGTCGAATACCTCGGCTACTTCGGTACGAAACCCTTCCGGTTCGGTGTGGCGGACCGCCGGTGCCGCTGGCCAGGGCGGCCGCTGGAGCACATACTGAAGCCGTGTCCACCCCGTCTACATCGGACTGGATCCTGCATGTGGATCTGGACCAGTTCATCGCCGCGGTCGAGATCGCACGGCATCCCGAGCTGCGGGGCAAGCCGGTGATCGTCGGTGGCCAGGGTGACCCGACGCAGCGCGCGGTGGTGGCGACGGCGTCCTACGAGGCGCGCGAGTTCGGCGTCCACTCGGGCATGCCGCTGCGCACAGCGGCAAAACGTTGCCCGGATGCCGTGTTCCTGCCCTCCGATGCACCCGCCTACGAGGCGGTGTCGGAGCAGGTGATGGCAACCCTGCGCGAGCTGCCCGTCGTCGTGGAGGTCATGGGCTGGGACGAGGCATTCCTCGGCGCCAGTACCGCCGATGCCGAGGCGCTCGCGGCGGAGGTCCGGCGGGCGGTGCTGGAGCGGACCGGCCTGTCGTGCTCGGTGGGGATCGGTGACAACAAGGCCCGCGCCAAGATCGCCACCGGCTTCGCCAAGCCGGCCGGCATCTACCGGCTCACCAGGCAGAACTGGGTGCCGGTGATGGCGCACCGCCCGCCGGATGCGTTGTGGGGCATCGGTGGCCGGACCACGAAGAAGCTCGCCGAGCTGGGCATCACCACCGTCGAGGAGCTGGCCGCTGCCGATCCCGAGCAGCTCGCCGAGCGGTTCGGCCCCACGATGGGACCGTACTTTCGCGCGCTCGCGCACGGGCTCGGCGACCGGGAGGTGACGGCCACCCCGTACGTGCCCCGCTCACGCAGCCGCGAGACGACCTTCCAGCAGAACCTCACCGACCGCGCCGACATCGAGGCGCAGGTCCGCGAGCTCGCCCGCCGGGTGAGCGACGACGTCGTCGCCGAGGGCAGGCCCGCCGTGCGGGTGGCGGTCAAGGTCCGCTTCGCGCCGTTCATCACGCAGACCAGGAGCGCTACCCTGGAGGCTCCGACGAGCGAAGCCACCGTGCTCGAACAGGCCGCACTGAGCGTGCTGGATCGCTTCGACCTGGGACGTCCTGTGCGGTTGCTCGGTGTCCGGGCCGAGTTCGACCGAGCGTGAGGCAGGTCACCGCGGGGCCGGTGCGACGCGAACGACGGACGTCACGCCGAAATGTCGGGACGGCCGGATACCCTGCACTACGGTGACTCGCTGGTCGAGCGGCGCATCGGCGCCGCCGTGCAGCACGATCCGGCTTGTTGAGATCTGGGAGAGAGCGACCCTGTGACTGCTTCTGCTGAGACCCTCTACGGGGCTGACGACCTGACCCATCTCGAGGGCCTGGAAGCGGTTCGTAAGCGGCCCGGCATGTACATCGGGTCGACTGACAGCCGCGGCGTCAACCACCTCTTCACCGAGATTGTCGACAACTCGACCGACGAGGGAGTGGCCGGTCACGCCGGCAGGGTCGTCGTGACCCTGCATGCCGACGGCAGCGTCGAGGTCGAGGACGACGGCCGCGGCATCCCGACCGGCGTGCACGCCAAGTCCGGCCTGTCCGGCGTCGAGCTCGTGCTCACCCGGCTGCACGCGGGTGGAAAGTTCGGCGGCTCGGGATACAAGACCTCCGGCGGTCTGCACGGGGTCGGCGCCTCGGCGGTCAACGCGCTGTCGCTTCGACTCGACGTGCTGGTGAAGCGTGCGGGCAAGGTGCACGAGATGTCGTTCGCGCGTGGCGTGCCCGGCGTCTTCGACGGCGCGGGCCCGAAAGCCAAGTTCACCTCGCAGTCGGGGCTGCGCCTTGTCCGCAAGATGAAGCGGGGCGAGTCCACCGGCACCACGATCCGCTACTGGTACGACGCCCGCTACTTCGAGACCGGCGCCGCGCTCGACGTGGAAGCGGTGCGCATGAAGCTGCGCAACACGGCGTTCCTGGTTCCCGGGGTCACCTACGTGCTCCGCACGGCAACGGGCGGCGCCATTGCCGAGGAGTCGTTCCACTACCCGAACGGCCTCACCGACATGGTCGAGTTCCTCGCCCCCGCCGGTGACAGGCCGGTGTGCGGGACGCTCGTGGTGAACGGCGCGGGTACCTACAAGGAGAACGCCGCCGACGAGAACGGCGTGATGAAGTCCAATGTGGAGCGCCATGCCGAGGTGGAGGTGGCGCTGCGCTGGGGCACCGGCTACGAGCGCACCGTCGAGTGCTTCACCAACACCATCCGCAATGTCCACGGTGGAACGCACCGGAGGGGCTTCGACCGCGCGCTGGTGAAAGCCTTGCAGGAAGCCATTTCCAAGACCCGTGGGCTGCTCAAGCCCAAGGAGGACCCGCCGGTTCTCGACGACGTCCTCGAGGGGATGACCGCCGTGATCCACGTGCGGATCCCGGAGCCGCAGTTCACGTCGCAGACCAAGGACGAGCTGTCCACCGCCGGCATCACCAGGGTGCTGCAGGGCATCATCGAGCAGCACGTCAGGGCGTGGGCCGACAACCGTAAGACCAAGGCCGAGGCCAAGGTCGTGCTCCAGAAGATCGTGGATGCCGGGCGTGTGCGGCTGGCGCAGAAGCAGCAGAAGGACGCGGCGCGGCGCAAGACCGCGCTCGAGGGCGCGGCGATGCCGCCGAAGCTCGTCGACTGCCGCAGCACCGGTGTGGCTCGCAGCGAGCTGTTCCTCGTCGAGGGTGACAGCGCGCTGGGTTCGGCTCGCATGGCGCGGGTCTCGGAGTACCAGGCGCTGCTTCCGTTGCGGGGCAAGATCCTCAACGTCCAGAAGGCCGGGCTCGGCGACGCGCTGAAGAACGCCGAGATCTCCTCGATCGTGCAGGTGCTCGGCGCAGGTACCGGCCGTACCTTCGATCTGTCGACCATGCGCTACGGCCGGGTCATTCTGATGGCCGACGCCGACGTGGACGGCTCGCACATCCGCACGCTGCTCATCACGTTGTTCGCGCGCTACATGCGCCCGGTGATCGAGGACGGCAGGCTCTACGCGGCCATGCCGCCTCTGCACAAGATCACCACCAGGGGCCGCAACCAGGAGACCTTCTACACCTTCAGCGCGCGCGAGATGGAGGCCAAGGTCGCCGAGCTGGAAACGGCGGGCAGGCAGGTCGTCAAGCCGGTGCCCCGGTTCAAGGGCCTCGGCGAGATGGACGCCGACGAGCTGTGGGAGACCACGATGAACCCGGCGACACGTTCGGTCCGGCGCATCACGATCGACGACGCCGAGGCCGCGGAGGCAGCGCTGGAACTGCTCATGGGCGAGAAGGTCGAGCCGCGCCGCAACTGGCTGGTCGCCTCCGCCGCGCGGGTGGACCAGGCCGCGATCGACATCTAGGGAGTTGGGTTAAGTCATGGCACGCCGCAAAGCCCCGAAGACGCGGGTCGATCCGGCCGCGTTCGACCAGGCCGGCGCCAACGTCTTCGACAACTCGGTGAAGACCGAGATCGAGGATTCCTACCTGGAGTACGCCTACTCCGTCATCCACTCGCGCGCGCTCCCGGACGCGCGCGACGGCCTCAAGCCGGTGCACCGCCGGATCCTGTTCTCGATGAACGAGAACGGCTACCGGCCGAGCCACGCGTATGTGAAGTCCTCCCGCGTCGTCGGTGATGTGATGGGCCGCTACCACCCGCACGGTGACACCGCCATCTACGACGCGATGGTGCGGCTGGCGCAGGACTTCTCGATGAACGTGCCGCTCATCGACGGGCACGGCAACTTCGGTTCGCCGGACGACGGGCCCGCCGCGTCCCGCTACACCGAGGCGCGCATGTCGCCGGAGGCCATGCTGCTGGTCGGTGAGCTCGGCGAGGAGACCGTCGACTTCCGGCTCAACTACGACGGTTCGCTGCAGGAGCCGTCGGTGCTGCCGGCGGCGTTCCCGAACCTGCTCGTCAACGGGACGTCCGGGATCGCGGTCGGTATGGCGACGAACATGATCCCGCACAACCTGCGCGAGGTCATCACCGCGGCGCGCTGGCTCATCAACCACCCGAACGCCACGCTCGACAAGCTCATGGAGTTCGTGCCGGGGCCGGACCTGCCGACCGGCGGTCTGCTGCTGGGCCTTGACGAGGTGCGCAAGGCGTACGAGACCGGGCGCGGTGTCGTACGGATGCGCGCGAAGGTCGAGACCGGCCCCATCGAGGGCAGCAGGCGCCAGGGCATCACGGTGACCGAACTGCCCTACGGTGTCGGGCCGGAGAAGGTGATCGAGCGCATCACCGACGAGGTCAACAAGTCCAAGCGCCTCACCGGAATCGCCGACGTCAAGGACCTCACCGACCGGGAGAACGGCACCCGGCTGGTCATCGAGTGCAAGGTGGGCGTCAACCCGCAGGCGCTGCTCGCCGACCTGTACCGGCTGACGCCGCTGGAGCAGTCGTTCGGCATCAACAACCTCGTGCTGGTGGACGGTCAGCCGCGCACTCTGGGGCTCAAGGCGCTGCTGGAGGTGTTCCTCGCGCACCGGTACGAGGTGGTGACGCGGCGGACGCGGTACCGCAAGCGCAAGCGGGAGGAGCGGCTGCACCTGGTCGAGGGCCTGCTGAAGGCCCTGCTCGACATCGACAAGGTGATCCGCCTGATCCGGCAGAGCGACAACGCGCAGGCCGCCAAGGACGGTTTGATGACGCGCTTCAAGCTCTCCGAGATCCAGGCGACCTACATCCTCGACACGCCGCTGCGCAGGCTCACCAAGTACGACAAGATCGAGCTGGAGGAGGAGCAGGACCGGCTGCGTGCGGAGATCGCGGAGCTGTCCACGATCCTCGACGACGACTCGGTGCTGAAGAAGCTCGTCTCCCAGGAGCTCGCCAAGATCGCCAAGGACTTCCCGACCGAACGGCGCACAGCACTGATCGACGGCGACCTCAAGGAGGTGCTCGCCGCGTCGAAGCCGGCGGGGCCGCTCGAGGTCGCCGACGACCCGTGCCAGGTGATCCTCTCGGCGACCGGGCTGGTCGCCAGGACCGCCGCCGAGTCGGAGGAGGTCACCGAGGGCAGGCGGCGCAGCGGGCGGGTGAAGCATGACGCCGTTGCCGCAATGGTTCACAGCACGGCGCGTGGTCAGGTGTTGCTGGTGACCAGTGCCGGGCGGGCGTTCAAAGTGGACGTTCTGCCGCTGCCGGTACTTCCCGAGCAGGCCGGGACGGTGTCGCTGCGTGGCGGGATGGCCGCGCGCGAGCTCGTGTCGCTCGCCAAGGGGGAGCGGGTGGTCGGCATCGCGCCGCTCGGCGAGCAGGGAGCCGGTTCGCCGGGGCTGGCGCTCGGTACCCGGCGTGGCGTGGTGAAGGTGGTCGCGCCGGAGTGGCCGGTGCGCGCGGAGGAGTTCGAGGTGATCACCCTCAAGGACGGGGACGAGGTGGTCGGCGCGACCTGGCTGGCGGATGGCGAGGAGGCGCTGGCGTTCGTGTCGTCGGCCGCGGCGTTGCTGCGGTTCCCGGTGTCGCTGGTGCGGCCGCAGGGCCTCAGGGGCGGCGGCATGGCGGGTGTCAACCTCGGTGCCGATGCCGAGGTGGTGTTCTTCGGCGCGATCCGGACCGACGATGTGGAACACGGCGAGCCGATGGTCGTCACTGCGACCGGTGCGACGGTGAAGATGACGCCGTTCGCGGAGTACCCAGCGAAGGGCCGGGCGACCGCGGGTGTCCGGGTGCACCGGTTCCTCAAGGGGGAGCAGGCGGTTGCCGTGGCGTGGATCGGTCCGCGGCCTGCGGCCGCCATGCGCAACGGTGACCCGGTCGAACTGCCGGAGCCGGATCCCCGCCGAGACGGCTCCGGAGCCGCCCACCCAGGACCAGACGTGGTAGGCCACAGAATCGAACGAGGCTAACGACACCCCGCCCGCCCGGGCGCGGGGGTGGGCCGGGGCGCGCGAGTCCCCCGCTCAGGCGCGTGAGTTGCCCGCTGGGGCGCGCGAGTCCCGCGCTCGGGCACACGAGTCCTGCACTCGGGCTGGCGAGTTGCCCGCTCGGGCGCGCGAGTCCCGCGCTCGGGCGCGCGAGTTGCGCGCTCGGGCACACGAGTCCTGCACTCGGGCTGGCGAGTCCCACGCTCGGGCGCGTGAGTTGCCCGCTGGGGCGCGCGAGTCCCTCGCTCGGGCTGGCGAGTTGCCCGCTGGGGCTGGCGAGTTGCGCGCTCAGGTGCGCGAGTCCCGCGCTCGGGCACGCGAGTTGCGCGCTTGGGCACGCGAGTTGCGCGCTCGGGCCGGCGAGTCCCGCGCTCGGGCACGCGAGTTGCGCGCTCGGGCACGCGAGTTGCGCGCTTGGGCACGCGAGTTGCGCGTTCCCGGTTCGGCGACTTCTTGACTGGGAGGTCTCGGCGGCCAGCCACACGATGCGTCCGCGCGGAAGGGGAGTCGTGCACCAGACCGGGGGACTCGCCGACCGGGGCGGGGGACTCGCGGACCGGGGCGGGGGACTCGCGGACCGGGGCGGGGGACTCGCGGACCGGTGCGGGGGACTCGCGGACCGGTGCGGGGGACTCGCGGACCGGTGCGGGGGACTCGCGCGGGGGTCAGGGGGCGGCAGCCCAGGTTTCGTAGGACGTCCAGGCTTGGAGGGTTGCCTTGCTCTCGAAACGGCGCCGTTCCCCGGAGATCGGGTCGGTGAACTCCAGCACCTTGGCTACCAGCTGGAGCGGCCGGCTGAAGTCGTCCAGCGCGGTTTCGGTCAGCACGGGATAGAACCGGTCGCCCAGAATCGGGACACCGAGCGTGGACATGTGCAGCCGGAGCTGGTGCGTCCGCCCGGTGGACGGCAGCAGCCGGTACCTGCCCAGCCCGTCGCGGTGCTCGACCAGCTCGACCCGCGTCTCGGCGTTCGCCTCGCCGGGCACCTCCTGCGCGGTCATGATGCCGCGTTCCTTGACGATGCGGCTGCGTACCGTCCGCGGTAGCGCCAGTTCCGGATCGTGGGGCGCGATCGCCTGGTACTCCTTGTGCACGAGGCGATCCCGGAACAACGTCTGGTAAGCACCGCGCAGCTGCCGGCTCGCCGTGAACATCACCAGGCCGGCGGTGACGCGGTCGAGCCGGTGCGCCGGGCTGAGTTCCGGCAGCCCGAGATCACGCCGCAGGCGCACCAGCGCGGTCTCGACCACGTGCTTGCCACGCGGGATGGTCGCCAGGAAATGCGGCTTGTCCACGACCACCAGACCCTCGTCGCGGTGCACGATGCCGATCTCGAACGGGACAGGCACCTCATCCGGCAGGTCGCGGTGGAACCAGATGAACGTCCCCGGCAGGTACGGGGTCTCCACGGTGATCGGTCCGTCGAGCCCGACGATCCGCTCCTCACGCAGCATGGCGTCGATGTAGGCCGGCTCGAGCCGGTGCAGCCGCTCGACGAGGTGATCCCGGACCGTCGCCCACGTCCCCTCCACCGGAAGCCGCAGCCGGGCGGCATCCAGACCGTGCCGCTGTGGCAGCGGGGACAGGGGACGCTTCATCGCCTCACACTGTAGCCGCCGGTTGCGTCAGTCCTGGTCGAGTAGCCGATGCAGGACGTCAGTGGCGGTTCTGATGCCCTCGCCGTCGAGCACCCGTCGGCCCCAGTCCAGCAGGGGCTGTCGCGTCGTGCGGATGTCGTGTGCGAGGCGGCGGCCCTTGGGCGTCAGGCCGACATGGACCTGGCGCCGATCGTCGGGCACCGCGTGGCGGCGGACCAGGCCGGAGGCGGTGAGGCGGTCGACCAGCCGGCTGGGGTTGCCTGCCTCGGCGACGACATGGGCGCCGAGGTCCTTGAGGCTGAGTGGTCCGGACTCGGCCAGCACGAGGAGGGCCTCGGCCTGCACGACCGTGACTCCCAACGGGCGCAGTGCCTCGCTGAACCTGCGGTTGATCTCCCGATGGGCCGCTTTGACCGCCAGCACGAATTCCAGCACCTCATCCACGGGCTCAGCCTAGATGATTCGATGACATGTCATGAATAATGTACGTCATGACATCAAACGACATGACACGCAACTCGACGGACGAGTCGATTCAGCACCGCGAGCTCACCGTCGAGAACTTCGGTGGGCCTGAGCGGCTGTGCCTCATCAGCACGGCCACGCCACCGGCGCCTGCGGGGCACGCGCGCGTCAGGGTCCTCGCGGTGGGCGTCGGTTTCACCGACTGCATGGCGCGTGGCGGCGACTATCTCCTGCAGCGCAAGCGGCCGTTCGTCCCCGGCTACGAGCTGGTCGGCGAGATCGTGGACTACTGCGCCGACCCGGGGCAGCCCGAACCGGCCTGGCTCGCCCCGGGCGTGCGGGTCGCCGCCTGCCTGCCCAAGATGGGCGCCTACACCGAGTACCGCGTGCTGCCGATCGGCATGCTGGTGCCGGTGCCCGATGGTCTCGACACCCGTACCGCCGCGGCGATCCCGCTGGACTACCTGACAGCGCTCAGCCTGCTCGAACGTCACGGTCACGTCCGGCCCGGTGACGCCGTGCTCATCCACGGCGCCACGGGCGGTGTCGGCGACGCGTTGTGCCAGCTCGGCACGTTGGCGCGTTTGCAGATGTACGGCACCGCCTCCGAGCGCAGCATTGCCCGGCTGGATCGCTACCCCATCACCCCGATCAACTACCGCACGCACGACATCGAGCACGTCGTCCGCGAGCACAAACCTGGTGGGGTGCAAGCCGTGTTCGACCATCTCGGCACCGGCATGCGCGCCAACCACCGCCTGCTCGCCGTCGGCGGCGTACTGGTCAGCTACGCGTTCGTCGGTCGGCCTGGGCGCATCCGAACCGGCACGGTGCTCGGTGCCGCCCGCAATCGGTTACTCGGCCTGTGGCCTGGTAGGCGCACGGCGATCTGTTCGCTGCCTCACGAGATCAGGACCGATCCGGCTTGGTATCGGGACAGCCTCGCCCGTCTGCTCGACCTCGCGGTCCGGCGCGCCATCGAGCCGACCGTCGGCGAGACCTATCCCCTCGCCGACGCGTCGGCCGCTCATGCGGCACTGGAAAGCCGCACCAGCAAAGGAAAGCTGCTCATGGTCACGGACTAGAAGGTGGCGGGTCGTGGAGGGGTTCGGCGTGGCTGGTGTAGGTGGCGCCGGAAGGTGTGGTGACGGTGACGGCGGCGGTATCGGGGTGCAGGTGGTAAGTCCACCCGGGCCGGTCTTTCAATCGGTGGTGCCGACGACAGTAAGTTGACCAAATTGGACGGTTCCGTTGATCCGTTGTGCTGCCAGGGAGTGTGGTGGTCGTTGTCGCCGAAAGGCGCGGGGCGGTGGCACGAGGGGAACCGGCATTCGCGATCCCGGACCCGCACGAAGTCGTCGGTGACGGCGGGCGGCTTGTACCTGCGCCGTCCCACGTCGATCGGAGCCCCGGTAAGCGGGTCGGTGACGATACGCCGCCAGGTCGAGGACCGCTGGTACGCGATCTGCCGGGCCACCGACGCCGCTATGAGCCCATATCCGGCCAATTGCGCGGGGTCGTTGTTCAGCCCGGTGAGGGTGTTCAGATCGACGTAGACGTGCACGTCGGCCTTCACCCCCGAACCGGCAGTGTTCGAACCGAGCAACAGCTCGGCCAGGACATCCGCCCGAAGTTGGTCGAGGGTACGGGATTCGTTGGTGCCGCGCAGGGTGCGGGCCACCCGATCCACCCGAGCGTAGCTCGCCGAGGCGACCTCGGCGAGCAGGGTGGACATCCCGTCCTCACCGTGCAGCAACTGCACTTTCCGCTCGGTTCGGCGTACCTCGGTCTGGCGGGCCGCTGCCTCGGGATCGATTTTGGTTGCCCAGTATTGCGCTACGTCATCGACAGCACCAAAGCCACCTCAGCCGGCACATCCGAGGCGCGCCCCCGAGCCTCGGCCAGCGCGTCGGCTTTCCGATGCATCAAGGCCTCAATACGCGCTTTCTGCCGAGCCGGGATCTCGAGCTGACTCAGAAGTTGTTGGTGTAACGAGGAATCCCTCATAACTCAATCATACCAAAAGGTGTAGCGCACTACAGGCAATCTGACCACGATACCCGAACCGTGGGGAACTGTCGCTAGTAGACAGTGAGACCAAGCCAACCCGAGGAGCGACAGTTTCACACGGCGCGCCGAAGGCGTGCTTGAAACCCAACAACACCAACAAAATCGCCTACTCCCGAGCAGCAGCAAGCTCCAGCGTTGCCGCCGCCGTCAAGGCATCGGTGATGAGGGTCGAAACCATGCCGGAGCGCAGCACGGCATCGATCGCCTCCGCCTTCGGCGTGGTGTAGCCGAGTGCGATCACCTCCGGTATCCCGCGCAGCTCCTCGTGGTTGATCGCGAGGACGTGATGAGCCAGTCCGGTGGACAACGCGTTGCCGTCGGCGTCGAACAACCGCGCGGCGACCTCGGCTTTCGCGCCGCGCTTACTGATGGCGTCGCGCTCCGCCGGCGTCAGCGAGTCGTAGACGGTCGACTCGCCGGGCTGCCATGCGCCGATGCTCACCACGGCCTTGGTGAGCTGACGGAACTGGCCGAACGTCTCGGCGATCCCCGGCTGGCGGCGCAGCGTCTCCGTGGTGCGCCGATCGGGTAGCACCAGCGGCGCGAAGATCGGGTACGCCTCCCCGCCGGACACCTGGGCGAGCCTGCTGACGGTCTCCACCGAGCGATCCCGCATGTCCATGCCTGCCTGCACGCCGCACAGTTGGACGATCGGACAACGCGGCAGCGAGTCGATCTGTTCGGTCATCACGTTCACCGACCTGGCCCACGCCAGCCCGATGACATCGTCTCTGGTCGCGGTCTCCGCCAGCAGCTGTGCCGCGATCGCCCCGATACGCCTACGGAGTTCGGAACGTGTCCCGCTGCTCTTCGCTCGTTCGAGCACGAGCACCCGATTCAGGTCGTAGGCCGAACGCAGCTCCTCGGACAGTCCGGGTTCGATCGGCGCCGGCAGCTCGAACTCCACCCTGACCAGGCCGGTCTCCCGTGCGGCATCGAGAATCCTGGCCACCTTGAAGCGGCTCAGCCCGAGGGCGTCCGCGATCTCCAGTTTGGACTCTCCCTGGACGTAGAACCGATGGGCGATCGCCGCGGCCTGTGCCGCGTCAGCCAATCCCCAAGGACGCCGCTGCCTGCTCATATGAGCACTCTAGCGCGAAATGCGGGCGAAAGGTTGACGTAACAGCCAGGTAAGTCCTTCAATGCCAGGCACGTGAGCAAAGCTGATAAGGCAATAAGTGCTCATGTGAGCACAATGCAGTGGAAGGTGGAGTTGCATGCGCGCCGCGATCGTCGACCGCCCTGGGGTCATCAGAGTCGGTGACGTACCCGACCCCACCCCCGGTGCCCGGCAGGTCGTGGTCAAGGTGGGGGCGTGCGGCATCTGCGGCACTGACCTGCACATCGCCGATGGGCACTTCCCACCGACGCCGTACCCGATCGTGCCAGGTCACGAGTTCGCCGGTGAGATCGTCGAGCTCGGCGCCGAGGTGCCGGGCGGCTGGCGGGTCGGCGACCGGGTGGCGGTCGATCCCTCGCTGTTCTGCGGATACTGCACCCCATGCCGCTCCGGCCATGGCAACCTCTGCGCGAACTGGGGCGCCACCGGGGACACCGTCGACGGCGCCTTCGCCGAGTACGTCGCCGTGCCGGCGGCGAACTGTTACCGGCTTCCCGACGAGCTGACCTGGCAACAGGGCGCGCTCGTGGAGCCCGTGTCGTGTGCGGTGCACGGTGTGCGTCGCATCGGGGTCGAGGCGGGGGAGCGGTTCCTGGTGATGGGTGCGGGCACGATGGGCCTCATCATGCAGCAGTTGCTGCAGCGTGCGGGCGCGTCCGTGACCGTCGTCGACCGCAACACCACCCGCCTGACCAGGGCCAAACAGCTCGGCGCTGTCGCCGTCGCCGGTTCCGCCGCCGAGCTGGACGGTGAGACGTTCGACGCCGCGGCCGACTGCACCGGTGCCGCACCCGCCATCGAAGCCGCGTTCGACGCGCTGCGCAGGGGCGGCAGGCTGCTGGTCTTCGGGGTCGCGCCCGAGCAGGCGCGCGTCGCGCTGTCGCCGTTTCGCATCTACAACGACGAGATCACCATCGTGGGCTCGATGGCGGTGCTGAACAGCTTCGGCGCGGCGCTGGCTCTGGTCGCCGCCGGGGCCGTCGACACCGACGCGCTGCTCACCGACACGCTGCCGCTCGAACGGTATCCCGACGCGCTCGCGCTCATGCGCAGCGGTGCCGGGCTGAAGGTCCAGGTGATTCCGGGAGGCGCCGACGATGCGTAAACCCTCCGGCAGCCGGCGGCATGGCCGGCTGCCCCTGCTCCTGCTCGCTGCACTGCTGACGCTCACCGGTTGCGCCGGCGCCGGTGCGCTCGGGGCCGGTGGGCAGACCCTGGTCATCGCGATCGTGGCGAACCCTCAGATGAACGACGCGATCGCGCTGTCCGACCGGTTCGAGCAGGAACACCCCGGTATCCAGCTCAAGTTCGTGTCGCTGCCGGAAAACCAGGCCCGCGCCAAGATCACGGCCTCGACCGCCACCCAGGGTGGCGAGTTCGACGTCGTCATGATCAGTAACTACGAGACGCCGCAGTGGGCGGCCAACGGCTGGCTGGAGAACCTGCAGCCCTACCTCGATGCCGATCCCGGCTATGACAGCGCCGACTTCATCCCCAGCATCCGTGAGTCGTTGTCCTATCAGGACTCGATGTATGCGGTGCCGTTCTACGGCGAATCGTCGTTCCTGGCCTACCGCAAGGATCTTTTCGACCAGGCAGGCCTGACCATGCCGGAACGTCCTACCTGGCAACAGATCGCCGAGTTCGCGGCCACATTGGATGACAAGGCGAACGGGGTGTCCGGGATCTGCCTGCGCGGTAAGCCGGGCTGGGGTGAGAGCCTCGCGCCGTTCACCACCGTCGTGAACACCTTCGGCGGCCGGTGGTTCGATCGGGACTGGAACGCGCAGCTGACCTCGCCGGAGTTCCGTGCCGCGGCCGAGTTCTACGTCCGCCTGGTGCGTGAGCACGGCGAGACGGGCGCCTCCAGCGCCGGGTTCTCCGAATGCGGCACTCGCTACGGGCAGGGGCAGGCCGCGATGTGGTACGACGCGACGGTTATGGCAGGCACCAATGAGGACCCGGACAGCAGCAAGGTCGTCGGCAAATCCGGTTACGTTGCCGCGCCGGTGGCCGAGACCCCCGCGAGTGGCTGGCTCTACACGTGGTCGCTGGCGATGCCCAAGGTCACCGAGCACAAACAGGCGGCATGGGACTTCATGAGCTGGATGACCGGTAAGGAGTTCGTGCAGACGGTCGGTGCGGAGTTCGGCTGGAACCGCGTACCGCCGGGCTGCCGTCAGTCCACTTACGACATCCCCGAGTACGCCCAAGCGGCGGCGGCCTACGCACAGCCGACGCTCGACGGGATCCGGCAGGCCGACCAGCAGCAGACGATGACCGAACCGGTGCCGTACCCGGGCATCCAGTTCGTCGGCATTCCCGAGTTCCAGGACCTGGGCACCCGGGTGAGTCAGCAGCTCTCCGCCGCCATCGCGGGCCAGATCACGGTCGATGAGGCATTGCGGCAGTCGCAGGAGTACGCCGAAACGGTCGGCAGGGCCTACCGGGAGACGCGATGACCACAACCACACGGCCCGCCCCGCCGGCCGGCACCACCGCGGCCGGGCCCGCGCGGCGCGCGATGACAGGCGCCTGGAAGCGGCGGGCGCCCCTGCTGCCCGCACTCGTGTTCACGATCGCGGTGACGCAGGTTCCCTTCCTGCTCACGGTGTTCTACTCGTTCCAGTCGTGGAACCTGGTGCGGCCCGGTTCGCAGCATTTCGTCGGCCTGAGCAACTACGTCGATGTGTTCGCCGACAGCGTGTTCCGCGGCGCGATGCTCAACACCGTGGTGCTCACGGTCGTGTGCGTGTTCGTCTCGATGCTGCTGGGGCTCGGTTTCGCGCTGCTGCTCGACCGCAAGTTCACCGGCCGCGGGGTGGTTCGCACACTGATCATCACGCCGTTCCTCATCCTTCCCGCAGCCGGGGCGTTGCTGTGGAAGACGACGATTTTCGACCCGGTGTACGGGCTACTCAACTTCGTTCTCGGCACGGACATCGACTGGCTGTCGGAGTTCCCCCTGACGTCGGTGATGACACAGGTGGTCTGGCAGTGGACGCCGTTCATGACACTGCTGATCCTCGCCGGGCTGCAGGCACAGTCCAAAGAGGTCCTCGAGGCCGCGCAGGTAGACGGTGCGGGGCGGTGGCGCACGTTCGCGTCCATCACACTGCCTCAGCTCACGAGGTACCTGCAGCTCGCGGCGCTGCTCGGCGCGATCTACATCGTGAACTCGTTCGACGCGATCTACCTGATGACGCAGGGCGGACCGGGCACCGCAAGCACCAACCTGCCGTTCTACATCTATCAGCGCGCGTTCGAGGGTTTCGACATCGGCCAGTCCTCCGCGATGGGGGTGGTGGTCGTCGTGCTGACGCTGATCGTGGCGACGTTCACGCTGCGCCTGATGTTCCGGGCCTTCGACGTGACCGGAGGTGTGAGATGAGGCTGGGCCGCATCGGGCTGACCGCCTTCACCTGGCTGGTCGCCATGCTGTTCGTGTTCCCGCTGGTGTGGATGGTGCTGACGGCCTTCAAACAGGAGGCCGACGCCTACACCGACCCTCCGCGGCTGTTCTTCACGCCGACGCTGGAGCAGTTCGCCGGCGTGTTCGAGCGCGGTTTCCTGCCGTACCTGGCCAACTCGGCGTTCGTGACGGTGATCTCGACGCTGGCCGTGCTGGTACTGGCGATCCCCGCGGCCTATGCGCTGTCGCTGGCGCCGGTGCGGGGCACGAGCAACGCGCTGGGCTTCTTCCTGTCCACGAAGATGCTGCCGATCGTCGCGGCGATCATCCCGCTCTACGTCATCTCGCAGAACGTGCAGCTACTGGACAACGTGTGGGCACTCAACATCCTTTACACCGCAATGAATCTGCCACTCGCGGTGTGGATGCTGCGCTCGTTCCTCCTCGAGGTGCCCAAGGAGATGATCGAGGCGGCGAGGGTGGACGGCGCCGGTCTGCCGACCCTGCTCTACCGCATCGTGTTGCCCGTCGTGGCGCCCGGCATCGCGGCGACCGCGCTGATCTGCGTGATCTTCTCCTGGACCGAGTTCTTCTACGCCGTCAACCTCACGGCAGCGCGGGCGGGCACGGTGCCGGTGTTCCTTTCCGGGTTCATCACCAGTGAGGGCCTGTACTGGGCCCAGCTCTCTGCGGCCGCGCTGCTCGCCTCGCTACCGGTCATGATCATCGGCTGGTTCGCGCAGAACCACTTGGTCCGTGGTCTGTCGATGGGTGCGGTGAAATAGCGTCCGAAGGGGTCACGCGCGGCGTTCGGCCACGGTGACCACGACCGCCCGCGCCGCCGCCAGCACCGGCACGGCGAAGAGCACACCCGCGATGCCGCCCTCGGCGCCGCCGATGACCAAGGCGATGAGGACGGCGGCGGGATGCAGGCGGGAGATGTTGCCCTGCAACACCGGTTGCAGCACGTGACCCTCCAGTTGCCCGACAGCCAGCACGACGCCGAGGATGATGAGCGCAGCGGCCAGGCCGTTGCTGACGAGCGTCACGGCCACCGCGAGAACCCCGGACACGATCGCGCCCGCATACGGTATGAAGCCGCCGAGGAACACCAAAGCGGCCAGCGGCACTGCGAGTGGCACCCCGACCAAGGCGAGACCGAGGCCGATGGCGAGCGCGTCGATGAAGGCCACCAGCGCCGTCACCCACACGTATACGACGACGCTGCGGAAGGCACGGCGGCCGGCCGTGTCCAGGAGGTCCCGGGTGCCGGTGCGGAACGGCCGGATCAGGAACTGCCACATTCGCGGGCCGTCATAGAGGAAAATCACCAGCAGCACAATGGACAGCAGCACGCCGACCACGATGCTCGTGACCGTGCCGAACGCGCCGAGGACGTCGGAGACCACCCGCTGCTGGTTGGCCCGCAGCCACGCGGAGGCCCGGTCGATCAACCCGCCGTGAAACTGCAGTGGGCTGCCGGCGAGCCAGCGTTGCAGCTGGTCGACGCTCTGGGACACCTGGGAGCGCAGCGCGTCGAAGTTGTTGATGACGGCCAACACCACGAACGTCACAATCCCGCCCGCCACCCCGATGCCCGCGACGAGCGCGGCCAGCACGGCTAGTGCCCGTGGCCACCGGTGCTTGGTCAGCCAGGCCACGAGCGGCTGCAGCAGGGCGGTGAGCAGGAGCGCGATCGCGACGGGGATCAGCACATAACTCAGGTGCTGGACGACACTGCGCAGCGCCCACAGTGCCAGGAACACCAGGAGGAGCTGCGCCGACACGATCGCAGCCCGGCTGAGGACGCCCGCGTTGAGCCGGACGCGCGGGTTGGCCATGTCGTGCGGGTATCCACTGGCAGCCGACTGAAACTGCCTGTTCGCGGGCTCGCGGCGGACTGGACCGCGGCTCCTACGCCGTGGTGGACTGCCAGGTGGTGCCGGTGATGCGCTCGTAGACCTCGGTGTAGCGGGCGCGGGTGGCCGCCACGATGTCGGGCGGGACGGCCGGTCCCGGCGGTGTCTTGTCCCAGCCGGTGCTGGACGCCCAGTCGCGCACGAACTGCTTGTCGAAGGCGTACTGCGGCCTGCCCGGCTCCCACTGGTCGGCGGGCCAGAACCGCGACGAGTCCGACGTCAGAACCTCGTCACCGAGCGTGAGCGTGCCATCGGCGTCCCAGCCGAACTCGAACTTCGTGTCGGCGACGATGATGCCCTGTTCGGCGGCATGCTCGGCGCCCTCGCGGTAGATCTCGATCGTGAGATCGCGCAGCCGCTCCGCGGTCTCCCGGCCCTCCTGCTTCACCACGTCGTCGAAGGTGATGAACTCGTCGTGGCCGGCGTCGGCCTTCGTGGTCGGCGTGAAGATCGGTTCCGGAAGCCTGCTGCCCTCCACGAGGCCCGGCGGCAGCGGAACACCCGAGACGGTGCCGTACTTCTGGTACTCGCGCAGGCCGAGCCCGGCGAGGTAGCCGCGCGCGATGCACTCCACCTTCACCATGGTGAGCGGCTTGCAGCGGATGGCGCGGCGCGCGAACTCGGCAGGCACATCGGTCGCGGACACCACGTGGTTGGGGACGAGGTCGCCGAAACGCTCGAACCACCACATCGAGAGCTGTGTGAGCAGAGCGCCCTTCTCCGGGATCGGCGTGGGCAGTGTCACGTCGTAGACGGAGATGCGGTCGGACGCGACCAGCAGGATGTCTCCGCCGTCCTCGTAGAGATCCCTGACCTTGCCCGCGTGGATGTGCTTCACGGTGGCCATCGTACGGATGGGCCGGTAGCGCCTGGTTCTAGTGGGCATGGGGAGCGGCGGTAGCGTGTCACCAACGCTGTCTGACGCGGCATAGCGCGTTACATTGTGGACAGACGCGAAGAGCTTGTTGTGTTGGTATTTCTCGAAAAACTTCGCCGACGTGCCGAGAGATTGCTGGCCCCTGATCGTCCGCTGAGCCCCCATTCGCAGTAGGATTTGGTCCCCTGTGTGGCGGAAGATCGTCAGGTTCGGCCGGTTCGTGAGCTGAGGAGGCGCACCCGAGTGGCTCTTCCTGTGGAAACCGAGGGGCGAAGCATGTCAGACCAGCCCAGCATCGCGCGCATTCGCGACTACTGGATGGGCGGTACACACCACAACACCGTTGATCGCGAGCTTGGCGAGCAGATCACGGTGTGCGCCCCGCACCTCCCTTATCTGGTGCGTGCCCAGCGTGCCTGGATGGCCCGGCTTGTGCAGTACCTCGTCGAGCAGGGCGTCCGGCAGTTTCTCGACCTGGGTTCCGGTGTCCCAGTCGAGGGCCACGTCCACGAGATCGCGCAGGATGCCGCGCCGGAGTCGCGGGTCGTGTACGTGGACATCGACCCGGCCATTGTGGGCGAGGCCCGCGAGATCCTCGTCGGTAACGTGGGGACCGCTTATGTCAATGCGGACATCCGTGACGTGTCCACGGTCCTCGCCGCACCCGCGCTGACGAACCTGCTCGACCTGAGTCAGCCGGTCGCGGTGCTGTTCATCGACACACTCATTCATGTGAACGACGTCCATGATCCGGCCGGCATCGTCGCGAAGTACATGGAGGCGATGAGCCGGGGTAGCTTCGTCGCTGTGTCGCACTTCAGCGAGAGCGACCAACTGAACGAGGGCCTTGGCATGTTCTCCCGGATCTACGGCACGCCGCCGACCGTGACGTTGCGAGAACCCGATCGGATCGAGACGTTCTTCGCCGGGGTCGAACTCGTCGAGCCGGGAGTGGTGCCGGTTCCGCTCTGGCGGCCCACCTCCGAACACGACCTCGGTCGCAACCCCGAGCTGGCGCAGGTGCATGCTGGCCTTGGCCTCAAGGCCTGATTCAGGCTGCGAGTGGCACGACCACGAGCGCGACCTCGCCCAGCATGACGACGGGCAGGCCGCGTTTCAGTAGTACCGTCGCGCTCGGGAACCGCCCACGGCGGGCCAGGACGAACTGGCCAGCCACCCCGGTGAGGAAACCGAGGTGCACCACGGTTCCCACGATGGCCCAAAGGGGACCGAAACTCCACCACAGACCCCAACCGAGCAAGAGGAGCCCGGCCAGCAAGACCACGCAGGCCATCGCCAGCGTGCCGGCGTGGCCGTAGCGGACCGACGGCGTGGTGATGCCGGTGGCCATGTCGGCCGCGCGGTCGGGAACCGACCACCACACCGTCCGTCCGGCGGTCAGCAGTGCGACGCCTGCGGCCACCGGCCAGATCCATGCCTCAACATCCGGTCGCGCGGCAGTGTAGGAGAGCAGGCACGGCATTCCGACCAGAGCGACCCCGAATACCAGTGGACCGGCGAGACCGTGGCGCTTCAGCCGGATCGGTTCGAGGTTGTAGAGCAGCGTCGCCGTGATGGTAACCACGGCGATGGCTACGGGAGCCCAACGCCCCGCCGTGTATCCGATCGCGACGCACAGTCCGATTGCGACGGTGAGTTCGTGCCAGGCCCAGCGCAGGGCCCGCCTGACGCCGACGCGGTTTGTCGCGGTCGCCAGGTATTGCTTCTCGCTGTGCCGCTGGTCGGTGCGGACATCGACGACGTTGTTGAGTACGAGCCCACCCACGATCAAGAGCAGGTTGGCCATGATCGCCGCGAGCACCCTGAGATCGGCCAGGCCGGCCGCCTCGGGGACGGCGAAGCACGCCCCCCACGCCGCGTAACAGACGTAGGTGACCGGCAGCGGAAACTGGAGCCGGTGCAGCACCAGCAGGTCGTGCGCGCTGACCGCGTGGCCGGCTACCCGCGGCACGCGGTCACCTCGACCCGCCACCGGTCGGCCGGTGCCATGGTGTGGCCGCGCAGTTGGGGCACGCCGCGCCGGGGGTTGACGCTGTGCAGGTCCCGGCGCCGGAGTAGGGCGGCGACGATCATCCGCACCTCGACCTGGCTGAGCTGGCTGCCGAGGCAGTAGCGGGTGCCGCCGCCGAACGGCAGATACCGGCTCGCCTGGGCCCTGGTGCTGAGGAAGCGGTGTGGGTCGAACCGCATCGGCCGGGAGAAGTAGTCCGGCTGCCGGTGGGCCAGGTACACGCTCGGGGAGAGCGTGGTCCCCGCACGAACTCGCCGGCCGAACAGCTCGGCGTCCTCGACCAGCACGCGGTTTCCTGCGGCTGGCACGGGCGGGGTCAACCGTAGGGCTTCCTGAACCACAGCCTGGAGCAGAGGCACGCGGGTCGCGTCGGACCCGTCGTCCGAGGTCGCCGCGAGCTCGTCGGCGACGTCGCGCCGGATGCCGGGGTTGCGATCGAGCCAGTACAGCGTCCAGGCTGTCGCCGACGCCGTTGTCTCGTGACCGGCGAAGAGCAGTGAGACGAGCTGGTCGCGCAGCTCGGCGTCCGAGATCCTGGCCAGCGGTCCGCCGTAGGCCAGCAGCAGGCCGACCAGAGTGTGTGGGTGTGTGGCGGCAGCGTCCCGCGCCGTCCGCACCAGCATCGCTTCGAGCCGGTCGCCCGACGACGGAAGGCCACCCCTGAGGAACCGGTAGGCGAGAGTGCGTGAGCGGGAGCCCAGGGCGTGGTCGATCCATGCAGCGAACGGCCCCAGCACGGTGGTGCCCTGCGGGCCGAGCATGATGCGCGCAATGATGCGCAGGGCCAGTTCGCGCGTCCACGCGGTCAGGGGCAGCACGGTGCCCGGCGTGAGCCGGTCTATCGCGGCGTCGACTGTGTCGGCGATGACGGCGCGGTAGCCCAGCACTGCGCGGCCACGCAGCGCGGGACCGAGCACTCGGCGATACGCGGCGTGCTGTGAGCCATCGCCCCACAGCATGGATGTCTTGCCCAGCAATGGAATCAGCGACCGGCTGCCCGGGTGACGCAGGTCCGTGTCCGAGCGGAAGAGCCACTCGATCACCTCCGGATGCCACACCAGGAGCTTCGGCGCCGGTTCCCGTGTCAGCTCCACATAGCGCCCCGGCAGGTGGGCATGCGCGTCCAGGAAGTGCAGTGGACGCAATGCCAGGTGCAGTCCGGCGTGCTTCATCGCGCGTCGACCCGTGCGACCTGGTCGGCGACCAGCGAAGCCAGGCGCGGGTTGGTGTCGGCCAGGTACCTGGCCACCAGCACCTCGGTCTCGACGATCCGCAGTGGTGTGTAGAGGTCCTTGTCGTGCCACAGCGGCGGATGCTCGGCACCATCAGCGGCTGCCAGATAGGCGCTGCCGCGGGCGGCGGCCAGGTCGGCCGCCTCGCTCGGCGCGGATACGGTGGCGCGCAGCAGGGTTCGCACGGCGTAGGCGGTTTCCTCCACTGTGCTCTGCCAGTGCCCCCACGAGCCGTCCGCCCGCTGCGTTGCCAATAGCCAGTCGACAGCGCGGTGCACTGCCCGCGCTCCGTGCTCGCCGCCGTACTCGGCCAGCGCGGTCGCGCAACACGCGGTGGCGTAGTAGGGCGAGGCATGCCACTTGTCGCGCCAGCTGCCATCGGGTTCCTGTTGCCCGGCAAGCCAGCCGGCGATGATCCCGGCGTAGCGGGTCCTGTCCGGCAGATCTGGTGCGAGCGAGGCGCCGATCGCCTGCAGCACATGGGCATTGGTGCTCGTCGACGGTGTTCGCTCCTCGGGGAAGCAGCTGAAGTGATCCCCGGTGAAGTAGTCCCGCAGGCACTCCGGTGACCGCGGGCTGCCCAGCAACGCCAGCGCGTGCAGTGCGGTGCCGGTGTCGTCGGCATCCGGCGGCAGGCCGTGGCCACCGGCCGCACCGTCCGCGCCGAACGCCGCGTGCAGGCTGTTCACCAGCTCCCGCGGCACCCGCACATCGATGCCGGCACTGGCGAGTGTGGACAGTACCCACGCCCGCTCGAACAGCGCGAGCGGTGCGGCGACGGGGATTCCGCCACCGGAGCCCTGCACCGCGAGGAGGTAACGCACACTTGGCTGCTGCTCATCGCGTACGCCCTCGTCGCCGAGCCAGGCGGCGGTGGCAGCGGGGGAGCAGCCGACGATGCCGCCGTGCACCGGCCGCACGAACGACGCTGCCCGCGCGGGCTCACCGATCACTTCCAGCGAGTGCAGCAGTTTCTCCGGCAGTGCGTGGCCCTGTGCGACCGCGGTGCGCAGGTGCGCAAGCAGGTCGTCGTAGCAGCCCGCGGGCGTGGGCAACGGGGACCTGCCATGCCGCTCCAGGTGGGCGTTGAGGTCGGCGACGAGGCCGGGGACCATGATCTCCACCGCGACGGTGTCGGGCAGGGAACCGTTGGGGCGCAAGCGTTTCGCGAGCGCCTGTAGCCCGCGCTCGGCTGCGACGGCGGCCCCTGGGTCGCCGCCGGGCCTGCGCGATTCCCTCATAAGGGCCTCGGTGGCGGACAGGGTTGGGACGATGTCGTAGTTACCGGGGCCACCCCATCTGCCGTCAGGTTGTTGCTGCCGGAGCAGGAACGTGACGCGCTCCGTGTGACCTGACAGCGACGGGGTGAACGAGACGAGCCGGCCGGTCTCGTAGACCGATGGTGAGAACTGACCCCAGGGATCAGCCGCCATCTCCGAGACCAGCGCGGTTGCCTTCCCCAGCAAGGCATCCTGCGAGCCCATGTGTACTCCTTGACGGCCAAGCGCGGTTGCTCCGCCCGGGTAACGCGAGGAATACTCACGGTAGCACTCGTGATCAGCGTAAACAGTAGGTTTGGTCCAAATGGAGCAACTGTGGCGTTGGTCAACTGGACGCGGTGAACTGATTGGTTGTACCGGTGTCCCCAAGGGCCCCTTGGTTGCATTGAACGCGACCAAGGTGGCCTTGGGGGACACTTGTCAGCGGGTGTGGAGGTACTCCAACAGCAGTGCGGTCAGGGTTTCCGGTACCTCCTCGGGCACCCAGTGCGTCACGTCCTCCAGCATCTGGAACTCGTACGGTCCGGTCACCCAGTTCTCGGTGTCGAGTGCCGCCGTGGATCCGAACGCGACGTCCTCTGTGCTCCAGATGTAGAGCACCGGCACACTGACCGTGCCGATCCGGTCGCTGGGCCTGCCGGCGCGGTACCAGTTCAGCGCCGCGGTCAGCGCACCCGGCTCCGACAGCCGCCGCACGTACTCCTCGACCCGGCTCGGCGGCACCTTCCACTCGTACATGCGCCGCAACGCCTCGGCGTTGTTCGCAAGCATCCGCTGCTCGGTGGTACCGGACTGGCGCCAGTCCCGCATGTACTGCGAGCGCATGGCCTGGTCCTCATCGGTGCGGATGGCCTCGCCCAGCGCACCGGGGTGTGGTGTCGAGACGACGGCGAGCGACCGCAGGCGCTCCGGGTGCCGGTCGGCGGTCCACCACGCCACCGCGCCGCCCCAGTCGTGACCCACCAGGTCGAACCGCTGCCACCCCAGTGCATCGGCGATGGCGACGACATCGCCGGCCAGTTGGTCCAGTCCATACTCGGCGACGTCCACTGGGCGCACGCCGGGGGAGTAGCCCCGCTGGTCCGGCGCGACGGCACGGAAGCCGGCCCGGCCGAGCGCGGCGACCTGGTGCTCCCACTCGATGGCAGCCTCGGGGAAACCGTGCAGCAGCAGGATCGGGCGGCCGTCCGTGGGACCAGCCGCGATCGCGTCGAACGAACCGGCCGGGGTGGGGATGCTCAGATGCTCGGTCACGCCACGAACACTACTGCGCGGTTCACACACCCCAGTCGGGTCGCAGCGGCATCGCCGCGTTGCCCGCGGCGTCGACTTTGACGCCGAGCACCTGCTGCAGCTCGATCTTGTGCCGTTCGAACCCCAGCCTGGAGGCCGTCATGTAGAGCGCCCACACCCGCGCCCTGCGGACCCCCGCCTCGGCTACCGCGGCCGTCCAGTTCGACTCCAGGTTGGCGCACCAGCCTGCGAGGGTGCGTGCGTAGTGCTCCCGGAGGTTCTCCGAGTGCCGGACCTCGAAACCGTTGTCCTGCATGGCGGAGACGATCGAGCCGACGCCCTCGAGCTCCCCGTCCGGGAAGACGTAGCGGTCGATGAACGGCCCGGTGTGGTTGGTCTCCTTTGTGGTCGGCCGGGTGATGCAGTGGTTCAGCAGGCGCCCGTTGTCCCGCAGTTTCGAGGCGAGGAACTGGAAGTAGAACGGCAGGTTGCGCGCTCCGATGTGCTCGGTGAGCCCGATCGAGGAGATCGCGTCGAAGCCGGTCTCGGCGACGTCCCGGTAGTCGAGGTGGCGCACCTCCGCCCGGTCGGCGAGTCCCCTGGCGGCGATGTCCTGTTGCGCCCACGCCGCCTGCTCCCTGGACAGCGTGACGCCCAGTGCGCGCACGCCGTAGTGCTCGGCGGCGTGCGCGACCATCCCGCCCCAGCCGCACCCGACGTCCAGCAGCCGCATGCCCGGCGCGAGGCCGAGCTTGCGGCACACCAGGTCGAACTTGTGGAACTGCGCTTGTTCGAGCGTGGCGTCGGGTTCGGGGAAGCAGGCACAGGTGTAGGCCATCGAAGGGCCGAGCACCAGCTCGTAGAACCGGTTGGACACGTCGTAGTGCTGGGAGATCGCCGCGCTGTCGCGGGCCTTCGAGTGCCGCAGCCCGAGCAGACCGCGGCGCACCCGGCTGGGGGCTTCTTCGGGGGGCACGGGCACCGGGCGCAGGTACCGCGTGCCGAGCCTGCGCATGATCCACATCTTGTCGGCGACGCTGAGACCGTCGATGACGGCGGTCAGCGCGCGCAGCACGGTGTAGAGGTCGCCGGTGACGCCGAGATGCCCGGTGACGTAGGCACGCGCGAGGCCGAGCTCGCCGGGTGCGGAGAACACGTAGCTCATTGCCAGGGGCGTGCGCACGTCGATGCGGTTCGGGGCGTCGGCATCGCCTGCGACGCTGCCGTCGTAGGCGGTGACCGCCACCGGTGCGTCCGCGTCGATGAACCGGCCGAAGACGTGGCCCAGTTCGCCTTGTGCTGGAAGGGTACGTAGTGCCATGGATGCCATCACCTCGCTTTGACGCACTTGTCGTACAGGTCGAGCAGCCTCCGCTCGCGGTCGTAGGAGTCCTTCAGCCCGCGGTACGTGGGTCCGTTGTAGAGCCGCCAGAACGTGTCCTCGTCGTAGAAGCTCTCCGAGTACAGGGACTTGCGGCCGCCGAGTTCGGTCACCGTCCGCTCGATCAGCCGGTTGCGGGTGCCGTCCGGTTCGCCCTGAGCCAGCGGAACAGTCGACCAGAACCCGAAGTTGACGTAGAGCGTGTCCGGGTCCAGCTCGTACAACGGCCAGTGGCGGCGGTCCCGCTGCTGGATGGGGCACACCCAGATCGGGCTGATCGGGATCTCCCGCTGGAAGAAGTGCAGGAACTTCGCGGCCTGGTCCACCCCGACCTCGATGTCCTGGACCACCGACTCCCGCGGCGGCCTGCCCAGTGTGCCTTCTACCCTGGCGAGTAACCGGTGCTTGCGCTCGAAGGCCACGACCTTCCAGTACACATCGGAGCGCAGCCGGCGCGGCCCCACCAGCAGTCGTGCCAACCGGTTCTGCACGCCGAGCGCGCGGGAACACCAGAACCAGTCGGTGTCCCAGCGCCATAGGTAGTCGCGCACCGGCAGGTAGTCGACAGTGCGTGTGCGGATGGACTTGTAGTAGATGTCCAGCCAGGTGTAGTCGCTCGTCTGTGGCGCGTCACCGGTGAAGGTGGCCAGCGTCAGGTACATCTCGTGGGGGCCGAAGATCGTGCCGTCGACGAAGTCGGCCGCGCGCTCGCGGCAGGCGCGCGCCAGCGCGGCGAAGTAGGTGTCCGGGTCGTTGTAACGCACGTGGTGCAGGCGCACGTAGGGCCGCACCGGCTCCAGCTCGATACGCAGCCGCAGCGCGTAGCCGAGCGTGCCGTAGGAGTTGGGAAAGCCGAAGAAGAGGTCGCGATGCTCGTTGTCGGGGCGCGCCAGCACGATGTCGCCGTTGCCGGTCAGCACGTCCATGTCCAGCACCGACTCGTGCGGCATGCCGTTGCGGAACGACGAGGACTCGATGCCGAGTCCGGTCACCGCGCCGCCGAGTGTGATGGTCTTGAGCTGCGGGACGACCAGCGGCATCAGACGGTGCGGAAGGGTGGCGTCGACGAGCTGCTCGTAGGTGACCATGCCCTCGACGTCGGCGGTCCTCGCGTCCGGGTCGACGTGCAGCACGTGGGTGAAGCGGGAGACGTCGAGGCCTGGCGAGCCCGTGCTCGCACGCGGCCGGAACAGGTTCGACGTGCGTTTGGCCAGGCGTACCGGTTCGCCCGGCGGTTGTGCGGCGAGCTGGGCTCGCAGTGCCGCAACGCGCGTGTCGTACCCCCCATGACCAAGCGCCATACATCCATGATCGCTCGATCAGGCCGGCTCTGCCAGCGACAAACGACCCTTCCGGGCCAGTTTTGTCCGTTCAGTCCGGAAAACGGCTCGTTGTCGACTCGAACATGCCTTGTCCCGGGGTCAGCACGCCGGCGGGATCGTAGCGCCGCTTCGCCGACTCCAGCGTGTCCCAGGCGTCGCCGAAGTGGTCCTGCCAATCCTTCACCGTCATGGGCAGCGCGTTGACGGGATACACCGTGCCGCCGCTCGCCTTGACGCGGGCGAAGAGGTCGGCGTTGAGCTGCATCATCCGTGCGACGCCTGCCGGGTCGTAGGGCTTGCCGGTGCGCAGGATGGCGAACAGCCACACGATGTCGCCCGCGGGCAGCCGCAGCAGTGGCGTCGTCATCCGGTCACGCCGCAGGGGGTACAGCATCACGAGCCCGGAGTCGCCGAGGTCTGCACCAGTGACCCCGGCCAGCGCCTCGGCGACAACGGATTCGACCTCCTCGTCGGGCACGAACACGTTCAGCCACGGGTGTGGGTGGAACCAGCTGCCCGCTTCCCGCAACACCGTCTCGCCCTCGGCCATCCGGTCGAGGAACCCGTGATAGGTGGTGTCCTCGGTCTCGACGGTGTCCTGGTCGAACGACAGATCGCCGAGCAGGGCCTGCTCGTCCGGTTCGTCGGGCAGCGAGAAGTACGTCGTGGCTTCCAGCAGGTACCGCCACTTCCCGGTCTCGTCGTCCAGGACGAGCTGGCCCTCCAGGTAGTCGAAGCGGCCCTCGGTGACGGCGCTGCGCTGGTCGGTGAGGAAGTCACCGAGCGCGTCGTAGTACAGCTTCCAGCGGCGCGCGCGCTGCCGCGCGGGCTGCAGCCGCACCGTGGCGCGCGTGACGATGCCGCACTGGCCGAGACCGGCACGGACGGCGTCGAACAGCTCGCGGTTGTCCTCGGTGGAGCAACGGACCAGCTCGCCGGTGCCGGTGACGACTTCCAGTTCGGTGACGGTGTCGGTCTGCGCGCCGTGGTGGTGGCTGGCGCCGCCGACACCGCCGACGGCGAGCGTGCCGCCCACGGTCAGTTCCAGGTAGTCGGTCAGCACGGGCGGGGTCAGCCCGTGCGGGAGCGTCGCGGCGAGCACCTGCTGCCACCGCGCCCCCGCGTCGACCACCAGCGCGTTGCCGCTGCCCGCGTGCACGTGAGCCAGCGAGGTCATGTCGAGCACGATGCCGCCTGCCGCCTGCCCCTGCCCGAACGGGGAATGGCCCGCACCGCGTGCGGTCACCGGAATGTCGTGTTCCGCCGCGAACGACACGACGGCCGCGACGTCGGCCGCGCTCGCGGGCCGCACCACGGCGACCGGCCGTGCCTGCACGATGTGGCCCCAGTCCTGCGCCGCGGCCGCGAGGTGGGCCTCGCTGGTGAGTACCTCGCCGTCGATGGCGGGCAGGGCGGCGGCAAACAGCGACTGCGGCATCTGCGGGACTCTAGCGGCTACCCTGAACGACATGGCAGCGGATGTGCTACCGGCTGCGGGTACTCCCTTCGGTGACCGGGTCCGCCGCAGGCTGCGTGAGGAGCAGGTCCTGTGGTTCACCACCGTTGGCGCCGACGGAACCCCCCAGCCCAACCCCGTGTGGTTCCTCTGGGATGACGGGAGCCTGCTCATCTACAACCGGGCACAGGCGAACCGGCTCGTCCATGTTCGTCACCGGCCCCACGTGTCCCTGCACTTCGACGGTGACGGTCACGGCGGGGACATCGTGGTGTTCACCGGTGTCGCGAGCCTCGCCGAGGACGAGCCGGCGCCCGCGGACCACCCGGCGTACCTGAAGAAGTACGCCGAGGGCATTCGTCAGGTGGTCGGCAGCGTTGAGCGTTTCAGCGAGGAGTATCCGGTGGCGCTGCGGGTGCGGCTGGAGCGCGTACGGGGCTACTGATCACCACGTGGCCCGCAGCCCCGTCAGTAGTGCGCGGATGACGGGCTCGGGGTCGAAAGCCGGGTCGGGCGTGGTGCACTCGTGTACCAGCAGACCGTCGAGCAACGCCAGCACCGCCCGCAGGTCCTGCACTGGCCGGGGCGAGCCGAGCCGGCCGAACCAGCCGGCGCCCCACGACTCGATCTCCGCGCGGCGCTTGGAGATCTGCCGGCGCAACTCGTCGTGAACGGAGGCCTCGGCGAAGATCGCATGCCGGGCGAGTGTGACCGTCCGGCCTCCGTCGGCCAGTTCGCGGGCGAAGCGCCCCACAGCGTGGGCGAAGGTCTCGACGGTGGGGTCGGTCAGCTGTGCGGTGAGGTGCTGCCAGCTCGCCCGTTCCAGCTCGCTCAGCCGTTGTAGTACGCCCGCGAGAAGGGCTTCGCGCGTGCGGAAGTGGTTCGACGTCGACCCGGCTGGTAAGCCCGCCTCGGTGTCGACCGCGCGGTGGGTGAGCGCGCGCGATCCGTGCGTGCCGAGCACCCGGATCGCCGCGTCCAGTGCCTGTTCTCGCCGTGTCCCCACGCCGTGACACTACTGTCGTGGCCCCTCCGCGCTCGCGTGCGGCGCCGCCGGGTTCGCGGCACGGCGCATGGGTACCCGACCTGGCGTACGTGGTCGACCTACGCGGGCCGGCAGGAGGTGTGTCCCGTGTCGAAACGGATCGTGATCATCGGCGGCGGCTATGTCGGCCTGTACGCCGCCCTGCGGCTCCAGCGGCGGCTTCGCCGGGGGGAGGCCGTGGTGACCATGGTCAATCCGGAGAACTTCATGGTGTACCGGCCGTTGCTGCCCGAGGTGGCCTCCGGGAGCCTCGAACCCCGGCATGCCGTCGTACCGCTGCGCGCCGTGCTGCGTCGTACCCGGTTCGTCGCGGGCAGGCTGACCGGCCTCGACCTCGAGCGCCGGGTCGCGGTCGTCGAGCCGGAAGCGGGCCCGTCGCTGGAGCTTCCCTATGACCAGCTCGTACTCGGGCTCGGCGCCGTGGCGCGCATCCTGCCCGTTCCCGGGCTCGCCGAATACGGCATCGGGTTCAACTCACTCGCCGAGGCCGCGCACCTGCGCGACCAGGTACTACGCCAGCTGGAGATCGCCTCGGCCAACACCGATCCCGAGCTGCGCCGGTACGCGCTGACGTTCGTGTTCGTCGGCGGCGGCTACACCGGCGTCGAGGCGATGGCCGAACTGCAGGACATGGCCATCGACGTGCTCGCCGGCTATCCCGGCGTGGACCCCGCGGAAATGCGCTGGGTGCTCATCGAGGCGACGGACCACATCCTCACCATGGTCAGCAGGGAACTGTCCGCGTGGGCGGTCACCGAGCTGACCGCTCGCGGCATCGACATCCGGCTCGGCACCCTGCTGGAGTCCGCCGAGGACGGGTTGCTGAAGCTTTCGGACGGCTCGAAGTTCCGCGCGGGAACCCTGGTCTGGGTGGCGGGTACGAGACCGCCGCCGCTGCTCGCCGAGCTGGGCCTGCCGGTGGATCAACGCGGCAGCCTTGTCGTGGACGAGACCCTGAGCGTCGAGGGCCACCCCGGCATCTGGGCGGCGGGTGACAGCGCGGCGGTGCCCGATCTGGTGCAGGGTGGGCTGTGCCCGCCGACCGCGCAGTACGCGGTGCACCAGGGGCGCCGGATCGGCGACAACATCCTGGCCCGGTTGCGTGGCGGTCCACCGCAGGCGTTCCGCTACCGCAACCGCGGTGAGTTCGTGACGCTCGGCAAGAACAAGGCACTCGGCAACGTGTTCGGCTTCAAGATCGACGGTTTTGCGGCGTGGCTGCTCCGCCGCACCTACTACGCGACCCAGATTCCGACGTTGAACCGCAAGATCCGGGTACTCGGCGACTGGCTCGTCGGCATGCCGTTCGGGCATGACGTGGTCAACCTGGATTCACGCGAGGAGCCACGTGGCGCCTTCGAGGAGGCGGCGGAGGGACTTAGTTCTACAAAACATTGACGAAGGTGCGATGCTGCGTCGAAAATCGGTGAGGTGACCGCCATCGACGCCGTGGACACCGAGCACGCGAGGACGACCGTGTCGTTCGACCGCCACCCCCGTGCGTACCGGCACTGGCGGTTGCGGGTCGAGGAGCCGATCGCGTGGCTCGAGCTGGACGTCGACCCCGACGGCGGGCTGCTGCCCGGCTATGAGCTCAAGCTCAACTCCTACGACATCGGCGTGGACATCGAGCTGTACGACGCCACGCAGCGGTTGCGGTTCGAGCATCCCGGTGTGCGGGCGGTCGTTGTGACCAGCGCGAAGGACGATGTCTTCTGCGCCGGTGCGAACATCCGGATGCTCGCCGGCTCGTCGCACGAGTGGAAGGTG
Source organism: Saccharomonospora sp. NPDC046836 (assembly GCF_040645195.1). Taxonomy (NCBI): domain Bacteria; kingdom Bacillati; phylum Actinomycetota; class Actinomycetes; order Pseudonocardiales; family Pseudonocardiaceae; genus Saccharomonospora; species Saccharomonospora sp. NPDC046836. The sequence goes on along the minus strand of NZ_JBEYXW010000004.1, from coordinate 302,509 downwards.
AACTTCTGCAAGTTCACCAACGAGACCCGCAACGGCATGGAGGACGCGACCGAGCACTCCGGGCAGGTCTACCTCGCCGCGGTCAACGGCTCCTGCGCCGGTGGCGGGTACGAGCTGGCGCTGGCGTGCGAGCACATCGTCCTGATCGACGACAACTCCTCCACCGTCGCGCTGCCCGAGGTGCCGCTGCTCGGGGTACTCCCGGGAACCGGTGGGCTGACGAGGATGGTGGACAAGCGGCGGGTGCGCAAGGACCGCGCGGATGTGTTCGCCACCCGCAGCGACGGCGTGAAAGGCAAGACGGCGGTGGAGTGGCGGCTGGTCGACGAGCTGGCTCCACGCCGGGAGTTCGCCGAGGTGGTGGCGGGCCGTGCGCGGGAGCTGGCCACTCGGAGCAGGCGACCCGCCGGCGTCGAGGGTATCGAGCTGACGCCGTTGGCCCGGACGGAATCCGCTGACGGGCTCACCTACGACCACCTCACCGTCCACTGTGACCGGACAGCAGGCATCGTCGAGCTGACCGTGCGCGGACCGGATACGTTGACACCCTCCGATGTGCACGCGCAGGGCGCGCGGTTCTGGCTGCTGGCCGTGACGCGGGAGCTGGACGATGCGATCCTGCGGTTGCGTACCAATGAACCCGAGCTGGGAACCTGGGTGTTCCGCACGGTCGGCGATCCCGCGGCGGTGCTGGCTCATGAGCGGCTCGTGCTCGCCAATGCCGCCGAGGACTGGCTGTGCAACGAGATCGTGCACTACTACAAGCGCACGCTGAAGCGGCTGGATGTGACCAGCCGTAGCCTGATCGCGCTGATCGAGCCCGGCAGCTGCTTCGCGGGTCTGCTGCTGGAGCTGGCGCTGGCCTGCGACCGGCAGTACATCTTGGACGGTCCGCCGATCGACGACGAGGACAGTGCTGAGCGTGCCTCGATCACGTTGTCCCAGGCCAATTTCGGATCGTTCCCGATGGGTAACGGTCTGTCCAGGATGGACTCCCGGTTCTACGGTGACGCCGGTCACGTGGCGCGGCTTGCCGGGGAACGGGACCGGGAGATCTCCGCGGCAGAGGCCGCTGAGCTGGGACTGGTCACCGACGCACCGGATGACATCGACTGGGAGGACGAGATCCGCCTGGTGATCGAGGGCCGCCGATCGCTGTCACCGGACGCACTCACCGGCATGGAGGCCAATCACCGTTTCGTCGGCGCGGAGACGATCGAGACCAAGATCTTCGGGCGGTTGTCCGCCTGGCAGAACTGGATCTTCAACCGGCCGAACGCCGCCGGCCAGGACGGTGCGTTGCGCCGCTATGGCACGGGTCGCAAGCCCGTGTACGACAGGAAGCGAGTCTGAAGCGATGCCGACCACAATCGACTACGACGCCAAGATCCCCAACAACGTCGAGCTGTCGTCGAACCGCAGGCTGCAGCGTGCGCTCGAAGGCTGGCAACCGCGGTTCATGAACTGGTGGGCCGAAATGGGGCCCACACTGGAAACGCATGGCGTCTACCTGCGCACTGCGGTGAGTGTCGGCCGCGAGGGCTGGGCGCATTTCGACCAGGTCGTCCCGGAGGACTACCGGTGGGGGATCTTCCTCGCCGAACGCGATCCCGACCGCACCATCGGTTTCGGTGAGCACAAAGGACAGTCGGTGTGGCAGCAGGTACCCGGTGAGTACCGGGCAGAGCTGCAACGCCTGATCGTGATCCAGGGTGATACGGAACCGGCGTCGGTCGAGCAACAACGTCTGCTGGGGCTGACCGCGCCGAGCCTGTACGACCTGCGCAACCTCTTCCAGGTCAATGTGGAGGAAGGCAGGCACCTGTGGGCGATGGTGTACCTGCTGCATGCCTACTTCGGCAAGGAGGGCAGGGAGGAGGCCGAGGCACTGCTCTACCGCAACTCCGGCAGCCCCGACTCACCGCGCATTCTCGGCGCGTTCAACGAGGAGACCGCCGACTGGCTGGCGTTCTACATGTTCACCTACTTCACCGACCGCGACGGCAAGTACCAGCTCGGCACGCTCAAGGAAAGCGCGTTCGATCCGCTGTCCCGTACCTGCGAGTTCATGCTCAAGGAGGAGGCGCACCACATGTTCGTCGGCACCACGGGTGTCGACCGGGTGGTGGCCCGCAGCGCCGAGCTGGTGCGCGAGCACGACACCCTCGACATCGGCGCGCACGGCGGGATTCCGCTGGATGTCATCCAGCGTTACATCAACTTCCACTACAGCGTCTCGCTGGACCTCTTCGGCAGCGAGACGTCCACCAACGCCGCCAACTACTACACGGCAGGGTTGAAGGGCAGGTGGCTGGAGACCCGCCGCCGGGACGACCACAAGCTCACCGACGACAGCGCCGTGCTGCAGCGCCCGCGGGACGACGGCACCTGGAGCCAGGACGAGCGGCAGGCCATCCTGCTGCTCAACCTGGACCTGCGCGGCGAGTACATCGCCGACTGCGGCAGTGGTGTCAAGCGCTGGAACAAGATCCTCGCCGAACGCGGCATCGGCTACCGGCTCCGCCTGCCGCATCCGGCGTTCAACCGCAGGGTGGGGATCAACGCGGGCTACCACGTCACCCCCGACGGCACTATCGTCGACGAGCAGACCTGGGAGGCCGGGATGAGGAAATGGTTGCCGACCACCGAAGATCTGACGTTCGTGCGTTCGTTGATGAAACCGGTCTACGAACGTGGCAAGATCGCGAGCTGGGTGGCACCCCCGGCCAATGGCATCAACGGCAAGCCCTTCGACTACGAATACGTCTACCTGACCTAAGGCGGGGCCCATGTCCGGCATCAGCACCTTCAACGCGGCCGAGTACCTGGTGGGCAGGCATGTCACCGCCGGAGACGGCGGGCGCACCGCCGTCGTGTCCAACACCCGGACCCTGTCGTATGCGGAGCTGGACGAGGAGGTCCGCCGGGTCGCAGGCGGGTTGCGCGCGCTCGGTGTGCGTCCCGAGGAGCGCGTCGTGATGTGCATGACCGACGAGGTCGAGCTCTTCACGGCGATCCTGGGCACGATGTACCTCGGTGCCGTGGCTGTGCCGTGTTCGACCATGCTCACCGGCGGTGAGCTGGGCACGCTGATCGCCGACTGCCGCACGCGCGTCGTGCTCGGCTCCAGCGAGTTCGCTGCGGTGGTGCGCGAGGCGGCTCCCGATGTCGAAACCGTGGTGCTCACCGATGACTGGCAGCGGCTGAGTGGCTGGCCCCCGGCCGCGCAGCCGTACCCGACCTGGGCGGACTCGCCCGCACTGTGGCTCTACACCTCGGGAACCACGGGCGCTCCCAAGGCGGCCATGCACCGGCACGCCGACGTTCGCTTCGTCGCCGAGAACTACGGGCAGCGGGTACTCGGCATCACCCGTGCGGACCGGTGCCTTTCGGTGGCGAAGCTGTTCTTCGCCTACGGCATCGGCAACTCCATGTTCTTCCCGCTGTCGGTCGGCGCTACCGCGCTGCTCGAAGCGGCGCGGCCGACTCCTCAGCTCATTGCGGCCCGGGCGAGGACCGACCGCGCGACGCTGTTGTTCGGCACGCCGAGCTTCTGGGGGCCGCTGCTCGCCGGCGACGTGCCGCGCGATGCGTTTTCCTCGGTGCGGCAAGGTGTTTCGGCCGGTGAGGCATTGCCGGCACGGATGTTCCACGGCATGCACGACGAGTTCGGCGTTGAGGTTCTCGACGGCATCGGCTCCACCGAGATGCTGCACATCTTCATCTCCAACAGGCCGGGCGAGGTCCGTCCCGCGTCATCCGGTACGCCGGTGCCAGGCTACGAGGTGGAGATCCGCGACGAGTGCGGCCGGGCGGTGGAGACCACCGCTACGGCGGGGGAGCTGTACGTCAAGGGGGACAGCGCGGCGACCGGCTACTGGTGCCGTGCGGCGACGTCGCGGATGGTGTTCCTGGGGGAGTGGATGCGCACGGGCGACACGTACGTGCGCAACGACGACGGTACGTTCTCCTGCCTCGGCCGGTTCAACGACATGATCAAGGCGGGCGGTATCTGGGTGACGCCGGGCGAGGTGGAGGAGCGGTTGCTCGAACACCCCGACGTCGCTGAGGCCGTGGTGGTCGCGGTGCCCGACTCCGACGAGCTCGACAAGCCGGTCGCGTGCGTCGTGCCCATGCCCGGGAAGCACGTGGACGCCGACGAGCTGATCCAGTGGTGCCGTGCGGGGCTCGCGGCGTTCAAACGGCCGCGTGCCGTGGTGGAGCTGAGCGAGCTGCCCAAGACCGCGACCGGCAAGATCCGCCGCAACGTCCTGCGGGACCTGGTGCGCACGGTGCACCCGGCAGCCCGGGCCACGGACGCCGTGGTGCCGCAGTGATCGACGGCTACCCGGTTGTCGATGCGCCCAGGCGCGAGTCCCCCGCCCAGCCCGGCGAGTCCCCCGCTCAGGCGCGCGAGTTGCCCGCTCAGGTCGGCGAGTTGCCCGCTCGGGTGTGCGAGTTGCCCGCTCGGGTGTGCGAGTTGCCCGCTCGGGCGCACGAAACCTGCGTCGTGGCAGACGAGTTGCGCGCTCCAGCGTTTGGCGCCCGCGTTCCGAAGTGTTGCCGAGCCACCTGCATTGAGGCACCTTCATCTGACTGGTGCGGGGGACTCGCGGGCTGGAGCGGGCAACTCGCCGACCGGAGCGGGGGACTCGCCGACCGGAATGGGGGACTCGCGGACCCGGGCGGGGGACTCGCGCTTTGTCAGGCCGCTTCCTGATCGGCTACGCGCTCATCCCAGCGCTGCTGGGCAGCCGGGCGCCATTCGGCATGCCTGCGGTGGAACAGTTCCGCCGCCTTGGCTCCTCTCCAGTTGGCCGGCAGCAGCGGTGCAGGCAGCTGGGGATCCAGAAACGGGAACCGGCGCCACTCGTGTACCAGCCGGGTCTGCGCGTCCAGTACCGCGTCGCCGCCGGCCGGCTCCAGCGCGCCGAACTCCGTGACGAACTCCTCGTACCGCTGCTCCAGGTCCCGCAGGTCCCATGCCCGCGCGACCATGGTGCCCTCCTCGCCGATCGCGCCGTACCGGCCGACGAACGACACCGCGTCAGCCAGGTCCAGTCCGGCGAGGATGGTCAGCGCCTCACTCTCCCGCGAGGCATGTGGTGTGATCCACACGCCCGGATCCGGCGAGCCGAAACCCGCCCACGTCAGCTTGGTCCGCAGCTGGTGCCGCAGATCCCGTTTCGCCTCCGGCACCGATACCAGCACCACCAGCCACGTCCCGTCCCAGGACCGTTCCGTGCTACCGAAGTCGTAGATCCGCTGCGCGCCCTCAGTCAGCAACGTCCGCCCCGGCGGCGTCAACGACCAGCGCACCCGCCTGCCCAGCCGTTCCGACTCCAGCCAGCCCTCGGCCGCGGTGCGGGCGAGCGCCTGGCGCGCCGATTTCTCCTCGACGTCGAACCGGGCCAGCGCGTCCACCAGCACGGAAGTCCACACGGGACGGTCACGCGGAAGCACGAACTCGCCGAGCAGCGTCATCAGCAGTGATCGCGCGCTCCTGTGGCTGACCTCGCGGCGCCGGCTGACCACCGGACCACCCTGCCGCCCATCCGCTGCTGTCATCGCGCCACCACCTCCGCCGCCGATCGTGCCTGTTCTGGCAGGGTAGCGTCACCGCGTGAGCCAGCCGCGTACGGCGGTGACCAGCGCATCGGCCCACGTCGCCAGCAGCGCCTCGCCCTCCTCTGCACTCGCACCGGACGGATCGCCGAGCACGCCGTTATCACTCACCGCTCGCACACCGCCGCGCACCAACTGCTCCATCAGGTCCGGCAGCGGCGTCGTGTTGCCTGCTTCGGCAGCGGTCAGCTCGACGTCGGCCGGGCGCAGCCGCAGCATGACCGACGTCTCCGTGCGCCCGGCGTGTGCGTCATCGGCACGGCCGCTCGGTGCCCACGCGAACACGGGCCTGCCCTCGGCACGCAGGAGCCGGACCGCGCGGCGCAGCGGCGCGAGATTGCCGCCGTGCCCGTTGACGAACACGATCCCGTCGAACTCCTCGGCCGAGCGAGCCAGCTCGACCACGACACGCTCGAATGCCTCCTGCCCGATGGAGAGGGTGCCGGGAAAACCCGCGTGCTCACCGCTGGAACCGAACGGCAGTGCGGGCGCCACGAGCACACCCGGAAGGCGTTCGGCGAGCCTGCGGCACAGCTCGGTTGCGACCGCCGTGTCCGTGTCGAGTGGCAGGTGCGGACCGTGCTGTTCGGTCGCGCCGAGTGGGACAGCGAGCACTGCCGGGCCGATCTCCGGCCACCGGCAGCGACCCAGGGAGGTCACCGCAACCCGCCCTCGGTGAACTGCGGCAGCAGCGGCGCCACGGTGCGCTCACGCACGCAGCCCGCCCAGACGCCCGCGCCGTAGGCGAGATCGTCGGCCACGCGCAGCGCGAACCACGCGGGGGAGTGGCCCAGTGACTCGGCCACGCACGGCACGAGCGCGACGAGGAGCACCCGGCGGCCACGTCTGGTCAGCAGCGCCAGTGGCCACCACGCACGTCGCACGGCCTCGGCGAGCAGCCGTCCCGCGCCGAGCTGGCCCAAAGCGGCCAGCCGGAGCGACTCGCCGACCGGCACACCACGTCCACGCAGCCTGCGCGGCAGCAATGCCGTGCTCGCAACGGCAACTGCCAGCGCCGACCGGGGCTTCCCTGCCGCCAGTAACGCCCACGCGGCGGCGCTCCACACCGACAGCCGGGCACAGCTGAGCCGCCCCCGGTGCCGTGCCGACAGCGGTGCCGCCGACGTGCCGTACTCGAAGCGCTGGCGCAGCCAGCGCCGCAAATCCGCACGCGGCTCATGGGCCACGACCGACGCCGGTTCGTAGCGCACGGCGCCGATGTCGAGCAGGCGCCACACCAGGTCGACGTCCTCACCGAACCGCAGCGTCGTGTCGAAGCCACCGACCGCCGCCAGCGCGGAGCGGCGCACCACGAGCGCCGCGCTCGGCACGTAGCTCACCCGGCTCATCGGCCGCACCGGTGCCGGATGCGGGCCGAGATCGAGACTCGACCGGTCCGCCTCGTAGCGGGCGAGCACGCTGTTGCCGGGCAGGCTGCGAATCCGGGGTGCCACGGCGACCACAGCCGGATCGGAGAACTGCGACAGCAGCGCATCCAGCCAGCCCGGTTCGGGAACCGTGTCGGAGTCGAGGAATGCCACCAGTTCCGTGCGCGCCAGACGCCAGCCGGCGTTCCGCGCCGCCGCGGGACCGGCCGGCTGGTCGTGCCGCACCCGGGCTCCGGGCAGCGGTTGCGGTGAGCCGTCGTCGACCACGATCCGCTCACGCAGACCGCCCGTTGCGGCCAGCACCCTTGCCGCGCCAGCGGCATTGTCCTTGACCGGCAACACAAGCGTGACGTCGGCGGGTGTCAGCTCAATGGGCGGGGCCGGGTGAACGAGCCCCGCATCGACCAGCCTCCGTGCGAGCCGCTGCTCGGGCGGGCCCGCACCGAGCGGTTCCCCCGCGAGCCAGCGGTCCAGCAGCCGGTCACCGGCCGTGCCAAGCCGCACCAGGCGCAGTGGTGAGCCACCGATCAGTAGCCTGCCCCGGCGGCGTACGGAGTCGTCGAGGGTGAGCCTGGTTCCTGGCTTCATGGCAGGAAACCACCATCGGCCTGCACGACGCTGCCCGTGATGGCCGAAGACTCCGGCGAGCACAGGAAGCAGACCACCGCTGCGATCTCGTCGGGTTCCAGCAGCCGTTCGACGAGCTGGTGCCGCGCGAACGCCGCCACGTCGGGTAGCTCGTACAGCTGCGCGGTCGCGGCGAGCAGGTCGGTGCGTGTCGACCCCGGTGACACGGCGCTCGCGCAGATGCCGGTGCCGCGTAGGTCCGCTGCGAGTCCCTTGATCAGCCCGACCACGGCGTGCTTGGCGGCGTTGTAGCCCGCGAGGTGCCAGAGTCCGTGGTGCGCGGCCGAGGAGGCCAGCGCGACGAACCGGCCGTGCCGGGGCTCGGGTCGGCGTAGCAGCGCCGGTATCGCGGCGCGGGCGAGGTTCGCCACGCCCACCACGCCGACGGAGAACAGGGCGTCCCATTCCTTGTCGCTGGTTTCCCACAGCGGCTGGCCGCCCGCCATGAGCGCAGCGCCGGCGACCGCGGCGTCGAGACCGCCGAAACGGTTCTCCGCCACCGCGACGGCATCCCGCAGCGCCGCGAGGTCCTGCACGTCGGCGACGACGTCGACCACCGAGTCCGGGTGTTCGGCGGCCAGTGCGGCCAGCTGCTCGCGGGAGGCCAGAGCGTACTGCACCCGCGGATCGTCGGCGCAGACGTCCACCGCCACGACCCGCCAGCCGCTGCCTGCGAGGCGGCGCACGACGGCGGCACCGATGCCACGCGCGGCGCCGGTGACGATCGCCGTGCCCGCGCTCATGTCAGGTGCCGCGGCGCGTCACGGGCGGAAACCCGCGAGCGGACTGGTGTCGCAGGCGCGGTCAGGAAGCTGGTCCGGCGCGGGTGGTCCCCAGCTGATGGCGACCGGGACCCGCTTGCGCCCCCGATGCGAATGGTCCTTGTCCGGCTTGGGTTTCTCGGCGCCGACGAGCGCGAGTGCACGTTCTCCGTTGCCTTTCACGCATTCCGGGTCCGGTCCATCGAGTGGGAGCCCGGTGAAGAACTTCGCGGCCATGCAACCGCCCTGACACGAGTCGTATGCCGAACACGACGTGCACGCGCCGCCGGTCTGCGGCGTCCGCAGCCGCGCGAACAGCTCCGACGTCCGCCACACCGAGGTGAACCCGCCCTCGTCGCGAACGTTGCCTGCCAGGAACTCGTCGTGGATCGCGAACGGGCACGCGTAGACGTCGCCGATCGGGTCGATCAGGCACACCACCCGGCCCGCGCCGCACAGGTTCAACCCCGGCAGTGGTGTGGAGCCAAGCGCGTTGAGATGGAAGAAGGAGTCGCCGGTGAGCACGTTGTCGCCATTGTCGAGCAGCCACTCGTAGAGCCGGAGCTGTTGGTCGGCCGTGGGATGCAGCTCGTCCCACGTGTCCGCGCCCCTGCCGGACGGCCGCAGTCGTGTGATCCGCAGCTGCGCACCATAGGTGTTGGCGATGCGCTTGAAGTCGTCCAGCTGGCCCACGTTGTGGCGGGTCATCACGACGCTGATCTTGAAGTCTCTGAAGCCCGCGTCCCGCAGGTTCTCCATGGCACGCATGGTGGTCTCGAACGAGCCAGGACCGCGCACGTGGTCGTTGACCTCGGCGGTGGCGCCGTCGAGTGAGAGCTGCACGTCGACGTAGTCGGTCCCGGCGAGCCAGCGGGCGCGTTCCGGTGTGATGCGCACGCCGTTGGTGGAGAACTTCACGCCGACCTGGTGGCGCACCGCGTACTCGACGAGCTCCCAGAAGTCCGGGCGGATCGTGGGCTCACCACCGCCGATGTTGACGTAGAAGACCTGCAGGCGCTGCATTTCGTCGATCACGGCCTTGCATTCCTCTGTGGACAGTTCCCGCGGGTCGCGGCGTCCGGAGGAGGAAAGGCAGTGCACGCACGACAGGTTGCAGGCGTAGGTCAGCTCCCAGGTGAGGCAGATCGGCGCATCGAGCCCGTGCTGGAAGTGCTCGGTCAGCTTGGTCATGCTTCCCCTCGTGCTTCGATCGTGCCCGCGGACTCCAGGCCCGCGAGCGCGTCGAGATAGCGCGCACGCTCGTGCTCGGGCACGTTGGCGGCGCTCAGGGCGGAGTGTGCGTCGGGCTGGTTCTCCAGCTCGCGGACGACGTCGACGAGCAGTTGTGTCTTGAGGAAGGAGAGTTTCCTCGTGGTGAAGTCGTAGGCCAGCGCCCCGAATGGTTCCGGCCGTAGGGCGACGCTGGAGCGGAGCCGGTACGGCCGGCCCGGTTCGAACCGGCGGCTAGTAGACACCGCACATGCCGTCGATCGAGACTTCCTCGACGAGCAGGTCTTCCTCGACGGTGACTTCCGTGGCTGTGGCCTCGTCCATGGCAAGCTACTCCTCGCTGAGCAGTTGTGTGATCGTGGACGAGAGATTAATGGCACCGGGTGTCAAATGGAAGGGCTGATGGCGGACAAGGCGGCAGAGCTACCCGTTCGGCCGGGTCGGCGCCGGTCGACCAGTCAGTACGAGCTGGAGCGGGTTGCCTTCGAGTTGTTCGAACGCGACGGCTTCGACGCGACCACGGTCGACGAGATCGCCAAGGGCGCCGGCATCGGCAGGCGGACCTTCTTCCGGTACTTCGAGTCGAAGAACGACGTGGTGTGGGGTTCGTTCACCGAGCAGCTCGACCAGATGCGCGAGCAGTTCCGCGGCAGGCTTGCGGACGAACCGCTGATGCAGGCCGTGCGCGCGGTGGTGGTCGAGTTCAACAAGGTGGAGCCCGCGGAGGTCGACCGGCACCGCAGGCGGATGGACCTGATCCTGCGGGTCCCCGCGTTGCAGGCCCACTCGACGCTGCGTTACGGCGACTGGCGTGCGGTGGTGGCCGAGTTCGCCGCTGAGCGGCTCGGCGAGGAGCCGGGCGCCCTGCGACCGCAGGCCATCGCGCATGCAGCGCTCGGCGTCGCGCTCGCCGCGTACGAGTACTGGCTCGAACACCCGGACGTACCGTTGTGCGATGTGCTCGACGAGGGACTGGCCGAGCTGGCACACGGCTTCGCGTGACCGTCGAAAAGCACCCAAGGCCACCATAGTTGCGTTGAACGCAACCAAGGTGGCCTTGGGGGAACGACGCAGTGAGGGCTGCGCTGACCGCGTTCGGCATCACCCCATCGCGGCGGAACGGGCAACTCGCGCGCCTGGGCGGGCAACTCGCGGGCCGGAACGGGCAACTCGCGGGCCTGGGCGGGGGACTCGCGGGCTTGGGCGGGGACTCGCGCGGGTTCAGGCCGGCGGCTTCAGTTGGACGATCTCCGCGGACGTCTCACCGGCCGGGGTGCGGTAGGTGATGGTGTCGCCCTTCTGACGTCCCGCGATGGCGCGGCCGAGTGGGCTGTCGGCGGTCAGCGTGGACGCGTCCTCCTCGGCCTCCTCGGCGATACCGACGACGACCATCTCCTCCACGCTGCCGTCGCTGAACCGCAGCGTGACCTGCGTACCCGACCGCAGCGACGACACCTGCTCGGTCATGGGACCGCCGTGCAGCAGGTCGTACACCTCGGCGATCCGGCGGTCGAGCCGTGACACGACCTCGGCCCGCTCCAGCAGGTCGGCCTGGTCCGCACTGTCACCAAGCGGGTCCTCCCCGAGCCGTGGCGCCAGGGACTCACGCTGCTCACGCAGCTGTTCGAGCTCACGCTCCAGCCGCCCACGGGTAGCCGGGCTCAAGCCTCCGGTCGACGTCATTGCACTATTGTCGGCCTTGGCTGCCCGGCTCGCCACGTCATCGCTGGGTGAAGCTTTACCTGCGGTAGCCGGCCTTTCGGAGCGCATCGGCCATCGCGCCGCCGGCCGGGGCACCGCGCTCGCGCTGCTGCCGGCCACCCTGCTGCCGCCCGCTGTTCTTGCGCTGGCCGCCACCACGGGCGCCCTGCGCCCGCTGGTCACCACCACTCGGCTTGGCCTCGTCGTCCAGCCGCAGGGTCAGCGAGATCCGCTTGCGCGGCACGTCGACGTCGAGCACCTTCACCCTGACGACGTCACCCGGCTTGACGACCTCACGCGGGTCCTTGACGAAGTTGTGCGACATCGCCGACACGTGCACCAATCCGTCCTGGTGCACACCGATGTCGACGAACGCGCCGAACGCCGCGACGTTGGTGACAACGCCCTCCAGCCGCATTCCCGGCTCGAGGTCGGCCATCGTCTCCACACCGTCGGCGAAGGTGGCGGTCTTGAACTCCGGGCGCGGGTCCCGGCCCGGCTTCTCGAGCTCGGCGATGATGTCGGTGACGGTCGGCAGGCCGAAGGTGTCGTCCACGAACGCATCCGGTCGCAGACCGCGCAGGGCCCGGGTGGCACCGATCAGCTCACGGATGCCGAGCTTCGTCTCGTCCAGGATGCGGCGCACCACCGGGTAGGACTCGGGGTGAACGCTGGAGGCGTCCAGCGGGTCGTCGCCGTCCGGGATGCGCAGGAAGCCGGCGCACTGCTCGAACGCCTTCGGGCCCAGTCGCGCCACCTCCTTGAGCGCGGTCCGGCTGCGGAACGGTCCGTTGCCGTCGCGGTGGGCGACGATGTTCTCGGCCAGTCCCGTTCCGATACCCGACACCCGGCTCAGCAGCGGAACCGACGCGGTGTTGAGGTCCACACCGACGGCGTTCACGCAGTCCTCGACCACGGCGTCGAGCGAGCGCGACAGTTTCGACTCCGCGAGGTCGTGCTGATACTGGCCGACACCGATCGACTTCGGGTCGATCTTGACCAGCTCAGCCAGCGGGTCCTGCAGCCGCCGCGCGATGGACACCGCACCGCGCAGGGACACGTCCAGCTCGGGCAGTTCCTGCGCCCCGTAGGCGGATGCCGAGTACACCGATGCGCCGGCCTCCGACACCACGATCTTGGTGAGCTCGGGACGCAGCTTCACCAGCTCGGCGGCGAGCTTGTCGGTCTCGCGTGAGGCCGTGCCATTGCCGATGGCGACGAGCTGCACCTCGTGCTCGCGGGCGAGCTTCTCCAGCTTGACGAGCGCGTCGTTCCACCGGCCGTGCGGCTTGTGCGGGTAGATGGTGTCGGTGGCGACGACCTTGCCTGTGCTGTCGACAACAGCCACCTTCACCCCGGTGCGGTAGCCGGGGTCGAGGCCCATCGTCGGCCGGGTTCCGGCAGGCGCGGCCAGCAGCAGGTCACGCAGGTTCGCGGCGAACACTCGCACGGCCTCGTCCTCGGCGGCCTGCCGTAGCCGCATCCGCAGGTCGATACCGAGGTGCAGCAGGATCTTGGTACGCCAGGCCCAGCGCACGGTGTCGGTGAGCCACTTGTCCGCCGGCCTGCCCTGGTCGGACACGCCGAAGCGCTCCGCGATGCGGGTCTCGTACTCGGTGGGGCCCGGCCGCGGCTCGTCCGTGGGCTCCGCCGGCTCGGTGGCCAGGTCGAGGATCTCCTCTTTTTCACCGCGGAACAACGCCAGGATGCGGTGCGATGGCAGCTTCGTGAAGGGTTCGGAGAAGTCGAAGTAGTCGGCGAACTTCGCGCCGTCGGTCTCCTTGCCCTGGCGGACCTTCGAGGTCACCCAGCCCTGTGACCACATGCGCTCGCGCAGCTCACCGATCAGGTCGGCGTCCTCGGCGAAACGCTCGACCAGGATGGCCCGCGCGCCGTCCAGTGCGGCGGCGGCGTCGGGCACGCCCTTGTCCGCGTCGACGAACAGCGCCGCGGCGGCCTGCGGGTCCTTCGCCGGGTCGCCCAGTAACCCGTCGGCCAGCGGTTCGAGCCCTGCCTCGCGCGCGATCTGGGCCTTGGTGCGCCGCTTCGGCTTGTACGGCAGGTAGATGTCCTCGAGCCGGGCCTTCGAATCCGCGGCCATGATGCGGGCTTCGAGCTCGTCGTCGAGCTTGCCCTGTGTCCGGACCGAGTCGAGGATCGCCGCGCGCCGCTCCTCCAGCTCACGCAGGTAGCGCAGGCGCTCCTCGAGCGTGCGCAGCTGCGTGTCGTCCAGCTCGCCGGTCACCTCCTTGCGGTACCGGGCGATGAACGGCACGGTCGCGCCGCCGTCGAGCAGCCCGACAGCGGCCTGTACCTGTCCGGGGCGGACGCCGAGCTCGTCGGCGATCTTCTGATCAATGGACACCATCTCAACCACGAAGGGCATTGTGCCTTGCGGTATCAGCTCGGATGATCGGGCCATGGCCGAACACAACCTGAAGCCCCGCAGCCGCGAGGTGACCGATGGGATCGAGCGCGCTGCCGCGCGCGGCATGCTCAGGGCGCTCGGCATGGGCGACGAGGACTTCGTCAAACCGCAGATCGGCATCGCGTCGTCGTGGAACGAGATCACGCCGTGCAACCTGTCGCTGCAGCGGCTTGCCGAGGCCAGTAAGCAGGGTGTGCACGCCGGCGGCGGGTTTCCCATGGAGTTCGGCACGATCTCGGTGAGCGACGGCATCTCGATGGGGCATGAGGGCATGCATTTCTCGCTGGTGTCGCGGGAGGTCATCGCCGACTCGGTGGAAACCGTCATGGAGGCCGAACGACTGGACGGCGCCGTGCTGCTGGCCGGCTGTGACAAGAGCCTGCCCGGAATGCTGATGGCCGCCGCGCGCATCGACGTGGCCGCCGTGTTCCTGTACGCGGGAACGATCCTGCCCGGCACGGTCGACGGCAGGGAGGTCACGATCATCGACGCGTTCGAGGCCGTCGGCGCCTGCGCCCGTGGCCTCATCGGCCGCGATGAGGTCGACCGGATCGAGCGGGCCATCTGCCCTGGTGAGGGGGCCTGCGGTGGGATGTACACGGCGAACACCATGGCCTGCGCCGCGGAGGCGCTCGGCATGTCACTGCCCGGTTCGGCCAGCCCACCGTCGGTGGACCGCCGCCGCGACCGGTTCGCCCGCGCCAGTGGGGAGGCGGTGGTCGGCATGCTCGCCAAGGGCAGCACGGCCCGTGACGTCCTCACCCGCGAGGCGTTCGAGAACGCGATCGCGGTGGTCATGGCACTGGGCGGCTCGACCAATGCGGTACTGCACCTGCTCGCGATCGCCCACGAGGCCGAGGTCGAGCTGACCCTCGACGACTTCGCCCGCATCGGTGACCGGGTGCCGCATCTGGCCGACGTCAAACCGTTCGGCAGACACGTGATGACGGCAGTCGACCGGGTCGGTGGCGTGCCGGTGGTGATGCAGGCCCTGCTCGACGCCGGGCTCCTGCACGGCGACTGCCTCACGGTCACCGGCAAGACCGTCGCCGAGAACCTCGCCGAGCTCGCCCCACCGCAGCTGGACGGTGAGGTGCTCCGCACGCTCGCCGACCCCATCCACCCGACGGGCGGGCTGACGATCCTGCACGGCAGCCTGGCTCCGGAGGGCGCGGTGGTGAAGAGCGCCGGTTTCGACTCCACCCGGTTCGAGGGGCGGGCGCGGGTCTTCGACGGGGAGCAGGCCGCCATGGCCGCGCTCGGCGAGCTCACGGCGGGCGACGTCGTGGTGATCCGCAACGAGGGCCCGCGCGGTGGGCCGGGCATGCGCGAGATGCTCGCGGTCACCGGTGCGATCAAGGGCGCCGGGCTCGGCAAGGACGTCCTGCTGCTCACCGACGGACGGTTCTCCGGCGGCACCACCGGACTGTGCATTGGGCACGTGGCACCGGAGGCCGCCCACGGCGGGCCGATCGCGTTCGTGCGCGACGGCGACCCGATCGTGCTCGACATGGTCGAGCGCACGCTCGATCTGGGCATCGACGAGGCCGAGCTGGCCCGCCGCAAGGAGGGGTGGCGGCAACCCGAGGTGCCGCGCCGGCACGGCGTGCTGGCCAAGTACGCGAGGCTGGTCGGTTCGGCGGCGCACGGGGCGGTGTGCTCATGAACAGGACAGCGCTCGTGACGGGCGGTACCGGTGGCCTCGGGGTCGCCGTCACCACGGCGTTGCTGGCCGAGGGCTGGCGTGTGGTCGTGCCATGGGTCGTCGAGGCGGAACGCGCGCGGCTCGAGCCCGCCGCGGGGCTGGAACTGCTGCGAGCCGACCTGTTCGAGCCCGCCGATGCCGCGCGCGCTGCCGGACAGGCCGCCGGTGAGCCGTCGGCTCCGCTGCGGGCGGTGGTGAACCTGGTCGGCGGGTTCGCGATGGGGGAGCGGGTGGCCGACACGCCGGTCGAGGAGTTCGAGCAGCAGCTGCGCCTGAACCTGCGGCCGACGTATCTGGTGTCGCAGGCGGCGATCCCGCACCTGCTCGCGGCCGGTGGCGGCGCCATCGTGTGCATGTCGAGCCGGGCGGCGTTGCATCCGTTTCCTGGCGCGGCCGGCTATGTGACATCGAAGGCGGCGGTGCTGGGTCTGGTGGGTGCGCTGGACGCCGAGTACTCACGGCGCGGAATCCGGGTCAACGCCGTGTTGCCCAACGTCATTGACACCCCGGCGAACCGCGCCAGCCAGCCCGACGCCGACCGCAGCGGCTGGGTGGCGCCGGAGGACATCGCCAGGGTGATCGCCTTCCTGTGTGGCGACGCTTCAGGCATCGTCAGCGGCGCTCAGGTGCCCGTTTACGGCTAGATTGGCTAGATTGTCGCGATGGGGCTCACCGTGGTGCGCAGCATTGCTGCTGAACGCGAAGTGGTGTGGGCAGCGTTGACCGATGTCGAACGCTGGCCCGACTGGTCGGACTCGATGACGTCGGTGCGCAGGCCGGACAGTGGTCCGTTTCAGGTCGGCAGCCGGGCGCGGGTCAAGCAGCCGAAGCTGGCGGCGCAGGTCTGGCAGGTCACCGAACTGACCGAAGGGTCGGGTTTCACCTGGGAGGCCAGGAGCCCCGGCAGCGCCGTGATTGCCGGGCACAGCCTCGATCCGGGGGAGAACGGCACGACGACGCTGACCCTGTCGCTGGAGCAGCGCGGCCCGCTCGGCGCGGTGCTCGGTGTCGTTCTGAGCGGGCTGACCCGGCGCTACGTCACGATGGAAGCCGACGGGCTCAAACGTTTCGTCGAGAAGGTGTGAGTGCGGGCAGACCGTCGATGCTGTGTGTGTTCTTGCGTTCCCGGTAGCGGTCGAGGTCGGCGTCGTTCTTGCGTTCGGTCCACCGCTGCAGCAGGTCGCGGTCGCCGGCGTACTCCAGCAACGGCACCGCGAAACCGCAGGAATCGCTCACCCGCTCCACCTGCACATCGATGATCGCCCGCACTCCACGCGGCAGTTCGTCCCCGAAATGACCCAGCAACACGCCGAAATCCGGGTCGCTGGGCAGCACCACGCGACCGTGGCCGTGTAGCCGCACGATGTTCGGCGGGCCGGCGAAGGCGCAGAACATCAGCACGATGCGGCCGTTGTCCCGCAGGTGCGCAATCGTTTCCGCGCCGCTGCCGGTGAAGTCGAGGTAGGCGACCCGATGCCCACCGAGCACCGCGAAAGTGCCTGCCATCCCCTTCGGCGACACGTTGACGTGCCCGTCCGCGGACGCGGGTGCCGTACCGACGAAGAACACCGGCTGGGTGAGGAGGAACTCACGCAGCCGCTCGTCGATCCGCTCGTGCAGCTTCATGGCTACTCGCCTTCGAGGTCACCTTCGATGCGCAGGTACACCTCACGCATCCGGTCGACCAGCTCCGGATCCGGTTCGGCCCACAGTCCGCGATCGGCGGCCTCGGTGAGCCGTTCGATGATGCCGCGCAGCGCCCACGGGTTGGCCTGCGCCAGGAACTCCTGGTTCTCCTTGTCCAGCACGTAGGACTCGGTGAGCTTGGCGTACATCCAGTCGTCTACCACGCCGGCGGTGGCGTCGAAACCAAACAGGTAGTCCACGGTGGCGGCCAGCTCGAACGCCCCCTTGTACCCGTGCCTGCGCATGGCTGCCAGCCAGCGCGGGTTCACCACGCGAGCCCGGAATACCCGTGCGGTCTCCTCGCCCAGCGTGCGGGTGCGTACGGCGTCCGGGCTGGTGCTGTCACCGACATACGACACCGGTGCCTGGCCGGTGAGCGCGCGCACGGTCGCGATCATGCCGCCGTGGTACTGGAAGTAGTCGTCGGAGTCGGCGATGTCGTGCTCGCGCGTGTCCGTGTTCTTCGCCGCCACGACGATCCGTCGGTACGAGCTCTCCATCTCCGCCCGCGCCGGTGCCCCGTCGAGGTCGCGGCCGTAGGCGTAACCACCCCACACCGCGTAGACCTCGGCGAGGTCGGAATCGTCGCGCCAGTTGCCGGAGTCGATGAGCTGCAGCAGCCCGGCGCCGTAGGTACCCGGCTTCGAACCGAAGATCCGGGTCGTGGCGCGCCGTTCGTCGCCGTGCGTGGCGAGATCGGCACGCACGTGTGCCCGCACGAAGTTCTCCGACTCGGGTTCGTCGAGCGCGGCGACCAGGCGCACGGCATCGTCCAACAGGTCGATCACATGCGGGAAGGCATCCCGGAAGAAGCCACTGATACGCACGGTCACGTCGATGCGCGGCCTGCCCAGCTCGGCCGGCGGGATCGCCTCCAGCCCGGTGACGCGCCGGGACGCCTCGTCCCACACCGGTTGCACACCGAGCAGCGCCAGCACCTCTGCCGCATCGTCACCGGAGGTGCGCATGGCGGAGGTGCCCCATACCGAGAGGCCCACCGAGCGCGGCCAGTCGCCGTTGTCCTCCCGGTAGCGCCGCACCAGCGACTCGGCCAGTGCCTGCCCGGTCTCCCACGCGAGCCTGCTCGGGATGGCCTTGGGGTCGACGGTGTAGAAGTTGCGCCCGGTCGGCAGGACGTTGACCAGCCCGCGCAACGGCGAGCCGCTCGGGCCGGCAGGGATGTAACCGCCGTCGAGGGCGTGCAAGACGGCGTCGAGCTCCCCGCTCGTTCCCGCCAGCCGCGGCACGATCTCCGTCGCGGCGAACCGGAGCACCTCGGCGACAGAACTGCCCCCAAGGTGGCCTTGGGGTAACTCTGCGCACACGGTGTCGACTGCGGCAACGGACCATTCGCGTTCCTCCATGGCCTCCACGAGTGCGCGGGCGGTGCGCTCCACCGCGTCCACCTCGGCGGTCGGCGCACCCTCGGCAAGGCCCAGCGCGGCCCGAAGTCCGGGCACCGCGCCCTGCTTGCCGCCCCACATCTGCTGCGCCCGCAGGATCGCCAGCACGAGGTTCACCCGCGCCGCGCCGGTCGGAGCCGCGCCGAGGATGTGCAGGCCATCGCGAATCTGCGCGTCCTTCACCTCGCACAGCCAGCCGTCGATATGCAGCAGGAAGTCGTCGAACTCCGCGTCGTGCGGGCGTTCCTCGATGCCGAGGTCGTGGTCGAGCTTCGCGGCCTGGATGAGCGTCCAGATCTGCTGCCGGATCGCAGGCAGCTTCGCCGGGTCCATCGCGGCGATGTTGGCGTGCTCGTCGAGCAGCTGCTCCAGCCGTGCCATGTCGCCGTAGCTCTCGGCCCGCGCCATCGGCGGGATCAGGTGGTCGACGATCGTCGCGTGCGCGCGGCGCTTGGCCTGCGCGCCCTCACCCGGATCGTTGATGAGGAACGGGTAGACCAGCGGCAGGTTCCCGAGCACGGCGTCCGGTGCACACGAGGCCGACAGCCCGGCCGTCTTGCCGGGCAGCCACTCCAGCGAACCGTGCTTGCCGAGGTGCACCACGGCGTGCGCACCGAACTCCTCCTCCAGCCAGCGATACGCGGCGAGGTAGTGATGACTGGGCGGCAGGTCCGGATTGTGGTAGATCGCCACCGGGTTCTCCCCGAACCCGCGAGGCGGCTGGATCATCAGCACCACGTTGCCGGCCTGCAGTGACGCGAGCACGATGTCGCCGCCCTCGACATAGAGCTCGCCCGGCGGCGGTCCCCAATGCTCCGCCATGGCCGCGCGCAGGTCGTCAGGCAGCGTGTCGAACCACTCCTGGTAACGCGCCGCTGGCACCCGGATCGGATTGCCCGAGAGCTGTTCCTCGGTCAGCCACTCCGGATCCTGACCGCCCGCGGCGATCAGCGCGTGGATCAGCGCGTCGCCGTCCGGCTGGTCGGTGCCGGTGGGCTCGACACCGGGGAAGGCGTCCGGGCCGAGGTCGTAACCGCGCTCGCGCATGCGCCGCAGCAGCTCCACCGCCGAAGCCGGGGTGTCCAGGCCGACAGCGTTGCCCACGCGCGAATGTTTGGTCGGGTATGCCGAGAGCACGATGGCGATCCGCCGCTCGGCGGGTGGCGTGTGGCGCAGCCGGGCGTGGGCGAGCGCGATCCGCGCCACCCGCGACGCCCGTTCGGTGTCGGCGACGTAGCGCGGCAGGCCGTCGGGATCGAGCTCCTTGAACGAGAACGGCACCGTGATGAGCCTGCCGTCGAACTCCGGCACCGCCATCTGGTTACCGGCGTCGAGCGGCGACAGCCCTTCGTCGTTGTCCTGCCACGTGGCGCGGTCGCTGGTGAGGCACAGCGCCTGCAGCGTCGGTACGTCCAGCGCGGCCAGTTCGGCCACGTCCCACGCCTCGTCATCGCCGCCCGCGCCTGCCTCGGCGGGCCGGGTACCACCGGCGGCGAGCACGGTGACCAGCAGCGCGTCTGCTTTGCGCAGCTCGGCCATCAGCTCCGGCGGGCGCGAGCGCAACGACGAACAGTAGATGGGCAGCGCCTGCCCGCCAGCCAGCTCGATCTGCTCGGCGAGTGCCTCCACGAACGCCGTGTTGCCGGCCAGGTGATGTGCGCGGTAATAGAGGATCGCCACGACAGGGCCCCCAGGGTGGCCTTGGGGGCCGTTACCCAGGACACCCCACGACGGCTGCTCGGCGGGTGGTTCGAACCCCTCACCCGACAACAGCAGCGTGTCCGACAGGAACCGCTGCAGTTCGGCGAGGTTCGCGGGTCCGCCGTGCGCGAGGTAGGCGTGCGCGTCGGTGGCGATGCCTGCAGGCACCGTCGACAACGCCATCAGCTCGGCGTCCGGTGCCTGCTCGCCGCCGAGCACCACGACGTGCGCACCGCTTTCCCGCACCTGGCGTAGCCCCTCCGCCCAGGTGCGTTCGGTGCCGAGGATGCGCACCACGACGATCGGCACGCCCTCCAGCAGCCCGGGCAACTCGGCGAGGTCGAGCCGGGCGGGGTTGGCAAGGCGGTAGTCGGCGCCGCTGGCGCGCGCGCTCAGCAGGTCGGTGTCCGACGTGGACAGCAGCAAGATCACAAGAAGCCTCCCGGTCCCACTCTCCGGGCCGCGCGGCAGCGGAGTCAAGGTGATCTGAGGCTTGCTCACTACAGTGATGGAGTGCCACCCATGACCCGCATGCGCGCTGATGCCTGCCCCGGCGCCGTCGCGACCCATGACGCCGCCGACGGCGCACTCGCCAGGGTCCGGTTGCCCGGTGGCGCCCTGAGCAGCGCGCAGGCACGGGTGGTCGCCGAGTGCGCGGACGAGCTCGGCGACGGCATGATCCATCTCACGTCGCGCGCGAACCTGCAGCTGCGGGCGGTGACCGATGTCGATGAGCTCGTCACCCGGCTGGCGAATGCCGGACTGCTGCCCGCGCCGACCCACGAACGCGTGCGGAACATCCTTGGCTCACCGCTTTCGGGGCTACACGGCGGGCTGGTGGACGCCCGGCCGCTGGTCACCGCGCTGGACCGGGCGGTGTGCGCCCGCCCCGAACTGGCCCGGCTGCCGGGCCGGTTCCTGTTCGCGCTGGACGACGGGCGCGGCGATGTGGCCGGCGAGGGAGCCGATGTGTGCTGGCGTGCACTGGACTCCGGCACCGGGGCGCTACTCCTGGACGGCGCGGACACCGGCCTGCGGATACCGGCGCGGGACGCGGTGACGGGACTGGTCGAGGCGGCCGTCGCGTTCGAGCGCAGCCGCGGCGCGGCCTGGCGCATCCGGGAAGCCGATCCAGCCCCGGTGCTCGACGGCGTGCGCCGCTGGGCCCACGCGGTGACGCCGGACGACCGGCTGGTCCGTGCCACGTCGGCCATCCAGGTTGGTCCGGTCGGCAACGGTGTGGTCGTGGCGGCGCCGGTGTTCGGGCAGCTGAGGGCGGATGTGCTTGCCACACTGGGCGATCTGGTCGTGACGCCGTGGCGGACGCTCGTGCTGACCGGCGCTGTGCCGGAGGGTGCCGGGCTGGTCACCGACCCCGCGGCACCCGAGCTCGGGATCAGCGCCTGCATTGGCAGGCCCGGCTGTGCCAAGGCGCGAGCGGATGTCCGGGCCGACGCACCGACCGCCATGATCAGCGGCGTCCGCGCGCACTTCTCCGGCTGCGAACGCCGTTGCGGCAGGCCGCGGGGAGCGCATGCCGACGTCGTCGCCGAGAACGCTGGTTACCGCGTGGACGGCACCCTGGTTTCCCCGGCCCAGTTGCTCGACACTCTGAGAGGACGCCAGTGATCGATTACATCCGCGACGGTGCGGAGATCTACCGCCACTCCTTCGCCACGATCCGCGACGAGGCCGACCTCGGGATACTGCCCGACGACATCGCGGGCGTTGCAGTGCGGATGATCCACTCCTGCGGGATGGTCGATCTCGTGGCCGATCTCGCCTACTCGCTCGAGGTCGTCGAGGCCGGGCGCGCGGCACTGGAAGCCGGCGCCCCCGTGCTGTGTGATGCCAACATGATCGCCAGCGGCGTCACCCGCAAACGCTTGCCAGCGCGCAACGACGTCCTGTGCACCCTCTCCGACGACCGCGTGCCCGCACTCGCGGAGCGGCTCGGCACCACCCGCTCGGCAGCCGCGCTCGAGCTGTGGCGGGACAGGCTCGCGGGTTCGGTCGTGGCGATCGGCAACGCACCGACGGCACTGTTCCGGCTGCTGGAACTGATCGACGAGGGTGCCGGCGTGCCCGCGGCGATCATCGGCGTACCGGTGGGCTTCGTGGGTGCCGCGGAATCCAAGGAGTTGCTGATCGAACGCGCACCCGCGCCGTACCTGGTGGTGCGGGGTCGCCGGGGCGGCAGCGCGCTGGCCGTCGGCGCGGTGAACGCGATCGCCTCGAAGGAGGAGGTGTGAGCACCGGCGTGCTGTACGGGGTCGGACTCGGCCCCGGCGACCCCGAGCTGCTCACCGTGCGCGCGGCCAGGCTGATCAGCGCGGCCGACGTGATCGCCTACCACTGCGCCCGGCACGGCCGCAGCATCGCGCGCTCGGTCGCCGAACCGTACCTGCACGAGGGGCAGCTCGAAGAACGCCTGATGTACCCGGTCACCACGGAGACCACGAACCACCCCGGCGGGTACGAAGGGGCGATCGCCGAGTTCTACGAGGTGTCGGCGAAACGGCTCGCCGAGCATCTCGACGCCGGGCGCGACGTGGTGCTGCTGTGCGAGGGCGATCCGTTCTTCTACGGCTCCTACATGTACATGCACGAACGCCTCGCCGATCGCTACGAGGCGCACGTCGTGCCAGGCGTGACCTCCGTGAGCGCCGCGGCGGCGGTGCTGGGCAGGCCGCTGGTGCAGCGCGACGAGGTGCTGACCGTGTTGCCGGGTACCTTGCCAGGGCCCGAACTGGCGCGCCGCCTCGCCGACACCGATGCGGCTGCGGTGGTCAAGCTCGGCCGCACGTTCGGCACGGTACGCGAGGCGCTCGCCGAGTCCGGCAAGCTCGACGAGGCGTTCTACGTCGAGCGCGCCACCTGGCAAACGCAGCGCGTGGAGCCGTTCGCCGAGGTCGATCCTTCGACCGTGCCGTACTTCTCGGTCGCCGTCGTGCCGAGCCCGGCCTACGCGGCACGCAAATCCGGCGCCGCAGAGCCCCCCGAACCGGTGGAGCCCGCACGCGGGGGAGAGGTGGTCGTGGTGGGTCTCGGCCCGGCGGGTCCACAGTGGCTCACCCCCGAGGCCGAGCAGGCGCTCGCCGAGGCCGAGCACCTCGTCGGCTACGGCCCGTACCTGGCGAAGGTCCCGCAGCGCGCCGGGCAGCGCAGGCACGCATCCGGTAACCGGGTCGAGGCCGACCGGGCCGCGGAGGCACTCGAATTGGCCAGCCACGGAGCGCGGGTCGCCGTCGTGTCCTCCGGTGACCCCGGGGTGTTCGCGATGGCCTCGGCCGTGCTGGAGCAGGCCGAGCGTCCGGAGTGGACGGACGTGTCGGTGCGGGTGCTGCCAGGGGTGACGGCCGCGCAGGCGGCGGCTTCCCGAGTGGGTGCCCCGCTGGGGCACGACTACTGCGTGCTGTCGTTGTCGGATCGGCTCAAGCCGTGGGAGATCATCGAAGCGAGGCTGGACGCCGCGGGAGCGGCCGACCTCGTCGTCGCCGTCTACAACCCGGCATCCCGCAGCCGCACCACGCAGCTCGCCACCGCGCGGGAGGTGCTGCTGCGGCACCGGGCGCCGGAGACGCCGGTGGTGATCGCACGGGACGTCGGCGGTCCCGAGGAGTCACTGCGCGTCGACACGCTCGGCACGTTCGACCCCGCGGTCGTCGACATGCGGTGCCTGCTCATCATCGGCTCGTCCCGCACCAGGGTCCGGCAACAGCCGGACGGAACCCGCCTGGTCTGGACCCCGCGCCGGTACGACTGAGAACACGTCAGCGGGTGGGTTGCTCGCCGTCGGGCTGCTGCGGGCCGGGACCCGGTGACCACCAGCCGGGGCGGACCTCCCTGCCGTGGATGACGGTCGGCTCGTTGCCGTCGCTGTACGGCTCCACCTGCTCGAGGGTGCCCCACACCTGGCCGGGCCCGCGCCGCAGGTAGCTCGGCACCTCCGGCTGGTCGGCGAGCTCCTCCAGGATGCCGTTGGGGCCGCCGGACCGGCTCTCCGCCCAGTCGCCCTCGGTCGCCAGCGAGCTGGCCGTGAGGTGGTAGGTGGGGACCTCGAAGACGCCGTCGCGCACCTTCATCGGGTTCAGGCAGGGGAACACCAGCGAGGTCGGCCAGTCGAGGTAGACCGGTGCGTCGCCGATCCGGTCGGTGAGGGTGGCGAACGTCGGCACCCTTGGCGCGGTCACGGCGACCCAGCCTTCCCTGGTGAGGTCATCGTCCACAGCGGACACCCGGACCATCTTGGCCGCTGCGGGAACGTCGTCGAGGTTGATCCGCACGTCGATCCACTCGTCCTCGCCGCCGGCCGACAGCAGTGCCGGCTTCTCCGCGATGACCTTGATGCCCTCGGGGCCCGGCTCGCCGAACTGGACCGCGACGCTGGTGGCCTTCTCGCTCGGTGCGTACACCGCGACCACCACCTGGCTCCTCTCGGACCGGAAGCTCAGGTCGTACCACACGGTGCGCAGCCGTCCTGTCGGGTTGGCCCTTTCGTTGTAGCTGCTCCACATCGGCACGGTGCTGGGGGTGAAGCCGTGCGGCGGCTGGGCCAGCGGGTCGCCTGCGGACAACGGCTCCTGGTGGAAGCCGGCCTGCGTCTGCCCGACGCCCTCCTCAGCGGAGGGCAACCCGCCGGGCCTCGCGACCTGTCCCTCGCTGGGTACGGTGTGCTGCTGGTCGGCGGGCAGGGGCGAAAGAACACTGGACACCGGATCGCGCTCGACCATCACGTAGTCGCCGAGGCCGCAGCTCGAGCCGGACAGGGCCGCGAAGTTGGCCGCGCCGAGGCTGTAGGTGTCCCGCTGCTTGTGGATGGCCTTGGCCATGCTGCCGAACTCGGCCATCGCGACCAGGCCACACACCACCACGAACGCCAGCGATCCTCGCCACAGCGCCAGCCCGCGCCGCTCCGGCAGCGGTGGTGGCAGACCCGGCCGCTGGGCACGGATGTTCTCGATGAACGCGATCACAGCGGCCACCGCCGCGGCGAGCAACAGCAGTGTCGACAAGGAAATGCCGAACAGCTCCGGTGGCATGTCCCACCACGGAACGCCCATCTGCGACACGTACCAGTAGGCGTTGGAGCCGGTCACGGCGAGCGCGGCGACCACGAGCAGTCCGGAGACGAAGGCGGCACGGTTGCGTTTGGAGCGAAGTACCGAGGAACTGGCAGCCAGCGCCGTCAACGCGGCCATTGCCGCGCCGACGGCGGCGAACGCTCCGAAGTGGTGGGTCCACTTCGTCGGCGTCAGTGCCATCATCGGGAAGAACAGGGCAACGGTGCCGATGAGCCTTCGGCTGGGGCCGAGTGCCGCGCCGGGGATCCGGCCGCGTCGCAGCAGCACCGCCAGGCAGGTTACGGTGCACAGCAACAGAAGCAGCACCGGGAACCGGCGCGATGCCGAACCGTCCACTGTGGAGCTGAACAGCTGCTGGTAGCGCAGCAGCTCCTGGAACCACGACAGGCTCGGGCCGACCTCGTTGCGCAGCCGGGTCGCCTCCATGACGGTGGCGTAGGTCTGGTCGGCGAACACCACGAACAGCACCAGCACACCGGAGGCCACGATGGGTGCGAGCACCTGCCACCAGCTGGACTCCCGCGCGCGCTGGCGCAGCAGCTGGAACAGCGGCCGGGCTGCCACCAGGAACGGAGCGACCGCGATCAGCCCGGTCGGCGTCGCGGCCAGTGTGAAGGCCGCGGCAAGCAATCCGAGGCACACGGGCAGCAGGCGGCGCGTCACCAGCGCGCGCTCGACAGCGCACAGGGCCAGCAGCGAGCCCACAGCCGCCACCGGCTCGGGCCGGGTGCCGTTGTTATAGGGCATCCACCAGACCAGGAACACCGTGGCGGCGGCCCAGCCCGCGGCCCGGCTGGACCGTACCGCCTTGCCGAGCCGGGGCATCACCTCGCGGCTGATGAGCAGCCAGCTGAGCACACCGAGCAGGAACGACGGCAGCCGTATCCACGGTGCGGCGACGCTGATGTGCGACATCAGCTCGTAGACGTGGTAGAACCAGCCGAACGGCGCCTCCGCCACCCCGAACCACCGGTGGTAGTTCGTCAGGTAGCCGGCGTCCTCGGTGACCCGCGCCATGGACAGGATGTAGCCGTCATCGGAGGTCAGCGGTCCAATGAAGACCCACGCCCCGAGCGCGATGATCACCGTGAGGTCGCGGCCGGTCAGTCGCCACCAGCCCACCGGTGCCCAGCGCGGGGCGCGGCGGGCGACACCGGTGTCGAGGCGGCTCACTGCGATGAGGCAGCCGATCAGCGCGAGCACACCGATGACGCCGATGGTGACCTTCAGCCCGGTCGGCGAGGACTGGTAGCGGGTGTCCGGCGTGATGGAGACGTTCAGCCCGTGGACAGGGTCCTGTGCGCCCTCGATCGCCGTGTAGATGCCGATGACGCGGGGACGTACGTCCCCGTCCTGGTCGTAGACCGGCGTGCCGCCCACCGACAACGTGGTCCGTGTGCCGTCGGAGGAGAACCGGACGTCGCAGCCCGGCTGGGGCAGCGGCTGGCGGGCCACCTGCTCGCCGCGGTTGTTGGCGATGAGTACCCCGTCGTCGATCCGCAGCTGCATGCCTGCGCCGTTGCCGATGCGGGCGGCGGGCACGGTGGAGAACAGCAGGGCGTCACCGGGTATGCGCGCGTCAACCGACCGCACGGTCTCGCACGGCAGGTCCACCTGCAGGTCCTGCGCCCAGTAGCCGGAAAGCGGTGCGTTGACCTGCGTCGTGTCGCCGGCGACGGGCCACACGATGCGCGCGGTGTCCTGCACGATCGGCAGAAACGGGAAGGCGAGCGCACACGCGGCGGAGATCAGGCCGAGCACGATGGCGAGCCGGCGCCAGAGGCGCGCACGGGCAGCCGGGGGTGCCTCGGGGGTGGTGGAGGCTTCCGGTTCCCTGGTAGGGGCTTGTGTGCGAACAGAAGTGGCGGGTCGCATCGGACGCCACGCTAGCGGGCAGCTCAGAGTAGGGACGCGTGGGGCTGGTGATCAGCTTTCTGTCACCCAGCCGAGTGTCCAGTCCACGGCGGTGGCCACCTCGGTCACTGTCGGCACAGCGGGCCGCGCCGGTCTGCGGATCACCACGACCGGTAGGCCGAGTCGCCTGGCGGCGATCAGCTTGGCCTCGGTCATCGAGCCACCGCTGTCCTTCGTGACGAGCACGTCGATCCGGTGCTCGCGCAGCAGCGCGGTCTCCTCCTCGACGTGGTATGGACCGCGGCTCAGCACCACCTCCAGCCGGGGCGGCAACGGTGGCGTCGGCGGGTCAACGCAGCGGGCCAGGAACCACAGGTCGCGCAGGCCGGCGAACGCGGCGAGCCCCTGCCGTCCGCTGGTGAGGAAAACCCTGGTGCCGAGCCGGGGCAGGACCGCCGCCGCATCGTCGAGTGTGTCCACCCAGTGCCAGCGGTCGCCGGGTGACTCCTGCCAGCCGGGGCGGTGCAGCCGCAGCAGCGGCACACCGGCGCGGGCAGTACCGGCAGCGGCCGAGGCGCTGATCCGTTGCGCGAACGGGTGTGTGGCGTCGACCACGGCGATGATGCCGTGCCGAGTGAGCCAGTCGGCGAGTCCGTCCGCACCGCCGAACCCGCCGATGCGGACCTCGCCCTCGGGTAGCCGCGGCGCGCTGACCCGCCCGGCGAGCGAGGACACCACCGGCACCCCGTGCGTCACGAGCTCCGCGGCCAGCGCGCGGGCCTCGGACGTGCCACCGAGGATCAACACGCGCGGGGCCATACTGCTCATGAACAGTGAGTGTGCCGCAGCAGCGAGAGCAGGACGACGGTGGCAGCCGAGCTTCGTTATGGGTGGACCACCGGCGCCTGCGCGACGGCGGCGACCACTGCTGCCTACACCGCGTTGCTGACCGGCCGGTTCCCCGATCCCGTCGAGGTCGTGCTGCCGAAGGACAAGCGGCCCGCCTTCGCGCTCGCCACCGAGGAGCTCGGCGACGGTTTCGCACGGGCCGGTGTGATCAAGGATGCCGGCGATGATCCGGATGTGACCCACGGTGCGCTCATCGTGTCCACGGTCACCGCGGGCGAGCCCGGCACCGGCGTGACGTTCCGCGCGGGGCCCGGCGTCGGCACGGTCACCCTTCCCGGTCTGCCACTGCCCGTTGGTGAGCCGGCGATCAACCCGGTGCCGCGGCGGCTGATGACCGAGGCGGTGCGACGGGTGGCGGACGCCTGTCGCACCCCTGGCGATGTCGTGGTGGAGATCTCCATCCCGCATGGCGAGGAGATGGCGCGGCACACCTGGAACCCGCGACTCGGCATCGTCGGCGGGCTGTCGGTGCTCGGCACGACCGGTGTGGTGGTGCCGTACTCGTGCTCGGCGTGGATCGACAGCATCCGGCGCGGGGTCGACGTCGCGAGGGCGCTGGGCCACCGGCACGTGGCGGGTGCGGTCGGCAGCACGTCGGAGCGGGTCGTCGCCGAGCTGTACGGCCTGCCGGATACGGCGCTGCTCGACATGGGCGACTTCGCCGGCGCCGTCCTCAAGTACCTGCGGAGCCATCCGGTGCCACGGCTGACGCTGGCCGGCGGGTTCGCGAAGCTGTCCAAACTCGCGGCCGGGCATCTCGACCTGCACTCGAAGCGGTCCCAGGTCGACCTCGCCCTGCTCGCCGAGCTGGTGGCCGAGGCTGGTCACTCCCAGCTCGCCGACCCGATCCGCGAGGCCAACACCGCACTGCACGCGCTCGAACTGTCCCGTGCTGAAGGCGTGGCGCTGGGTGAGCTGGTTGCCGAGCGCGCACGGCAGGTGGCCGCCGGGGTGCTCGCGGATGCCCCGGTGGCGGTCGACGTCGTCGCGGTCGACCGGGCCGGAACCATCGTCGGCAGGGCCGGTCCCTGACCTATTCGGCTCGGCGGGCTCGGCCGGTGGAGTACAGGAAGCTGTCCGGGAAGCTCTCCGCCGCAAGCACTTTGCCGACGAAGATGATCGCCGCGCGCGTGATGCCTGCCGCGCGCACCTGCGCGGCGATGTCGGCGAGCGTGCCACGCAGCACCCGCTCCTCCGGCTGGCTGGCCTGCGCGACCACCGCGACCGGGCAGTCGTTGCCATAGTGCGGCACCAGCTCGGCGACGACCTGCTCGATGCGGTTGATCGCCAGGTGCAGTGCCAATGTCGTACCGGAGGCGGCGAGCGTGGCCAGCTCCTCGCCCTCGGGCATCGCCGTCGACCGCGCCTGCGCCCGCGTGAGGATCAGACTCTGGCCCACCGTCGGCACGGTGAGCTCCCGGTTGAGCACCGCGGCCGCCGCGGCGAACGCGGGCACACCCGGCGTCACGTCGTAGGGGATGCCCACCGCGTCGAGCCGCCGCATCTGCTCAGCCACCGCGCTGTACACCGCCGGATCGCCGGAGCACAGCCGTGCGACATCGGCGCCCGCGTCGTGCGCGGCGACGAGCTCCGCCACGATCTCCTCGAGCGTCAGGTTCGCGGTGTCCACGAGCCGGGCGCCGGGCGGACAGTGGGCGAGCAGGTCGGTCGGCGTCAGGCTGCCCGGGTATAGGCAGACCGCGCAGCGGGCGAGCAATTGCTGGCCCCGCACGGTGATCAGGTCCGCGGCGCCCGGCCCGGCGCCGATGAAGTGCACGGTCATCGCGTCAAACTCCACTGGGTCACGGTGCGGGCCGGCGTCCAGCCGGTGAAACCACCGAGTGCCGCGGCATGCTCGACCGACAGCCTGGTCAGCTCACCGCCGTGTTCGGCGTAGGCCCGCGCGAGGGTCTGCTCGGCGTCCAGGGTGACGCCGTTGGCGACGAGCCTGCCGCCGGGACGCAACGCGGCAAGGCACGTCGCGAGGACCCCGGGCACGCTGAGGCCGCCGCCGACGAACACCGCGTCCGGCTCCGCAAGGCCCGCGAGCGCGTCCGGCGCCGACCCGGTGACGACCAGGACGTCCGGCACGCCGAGCCGTTCGGCGTTGCGGCCGATCCGCTCCGCCCGTTCCGGCCGGGACTCGATCGCGATCGCCCGGTTGGCCGGATGCGCCCGGCACCACTCGATCGCGATGCTGCCCGCACCTGCCCCCATGTCCCACAGCAGCTCGCCGGGTGCGGGCGCGAGCCGCGCCAGGCTGCTGGCCCGGATGTCCCGTTTGGTGAGCTGGCCGTCGTGCTCGAAGGCGTCGTCGGGCAGACCGGCCAGCAGCGGTAACGCACGCGGTCCGGCACCCTCGATCGCGAGCACGTTCAGCGCCGCGCCCTGTGGATGGGACCACTCCTGCGCGATGCCGTCGAGCCGCCGTTCGGCGGCCCCGCCCAGCTCCTCCAGGACCGTGAGCCTGCTCGCCCCGTAGCCGCGTTCGGTGAGCACCGCCGCCACCGCGGCCGGTGTCGTGGCGTCGGAGCTCAGCACCAGCACCCGCCTGCCGGGGCCGATGGCGCGCAGCACGCGGTGCACACTGCGCCCGACAGTGCTCACCACCTCGGTCTCCTCGGCGGGCCAGCCGAGCCGCGCCCTGGCCAACGCCACCGACGACACGCCAGGAAGGATGCGCACGCGCCCGGCGCCGAAGCGGCGCACCAGCGTGCTGCCGATGCCGGACAGCAGCGGGTCGCCACTGGCCAGTACACAGACCCGGCGATGCGACTGCCCCGCGAGCAGTGCGTCGAGTGCGGGCAGCAGCGGACTCGGCCACGGTGTCTTGGTGAAGTCCCCGTCCGGCACCAGATCCAGCTGTCGCCGGCCGCCGAACAACACGTCACAGCCGGCGATCTCGGCGCGGTACGGCTCGGGCAGGCCGGCCCAGCCGTCGGCGCCGATTCCCACCACGACGATCGTCACGATCGCCAACCGTAACTCCGCCTTGCGGGACACCCGCACCCGGTCGGGCGTCCTGATCTGGGCTTCGCAATTGTGATTCAGGACTCCCTCCGGCGAAGTATGCGATGATCGGCGGTGCGGTCGTTGTGGAACCCGGTGCGAATCCGGGACGGTCCCGCCACTGTGACTGGTCGCCAGCGGCCAGGAGTCAGAGCTTCGGCGCCCGCCTTTGTCGTACTGACGCTGTGGGCGAGGACACCCACCCGGTGCAAGGGAGTCTTGATGCGGCCGTACCCGTTCACCGCTGTCGTCGGCATGGAGCAGCTACGGCTGGCGCTGGTGCTGTCCGCGATCTCACCCGCCATCGGTGGCGTGCTGGTGCGCGGCGAGAAGGGCACCGCGAAGTCGACGATGGTGCGGGCGCTCGCGGGCCTGCTGCCCGATGTCGAGGTGGTGGACGGCTGCCGCTTCTCGTGCGATCCGGGCCGTCCGGACACGGCGTGCCCGGACGGCCCGCATCCCAGCGAGGAGGCCCGGCACCGGCGCCCCGCGCGTCTGGTCGAGCTGCCGGTCGGGGCCGCCGAGGACCGCGTGGTGGGTTCGCTGGACCTCGAACGCGCGCTACGCGACGGCGTCACCGACTACCAGCCCGGGCTGCTGGCCGGAGCGCATCGTGGGCTGCTCTACGTCGATGAGGTCAACCTGCTGCACGACCACCTCGTTGACACCCTGCTGGACGCCGCCGCGATGGGCAGGGTCACCGTCGAACGGGAAGGTGTCTCGGTCTCGCATGCCGCGCGGTTCGTGCTGATCGGCACCATGAACCCGGAGGAGGGCGAGCTCCGGCCGCAGCTACTCGACCGCTTCGGCCTGACCGTCGAGGTGGCATCCAGCCGTGAGGCCGCGCAGCGTGCCGAGGTGGTGCGCAGGCGACTGGCCTACGAGACCGATCCGGACGGCTTCGCCACAGGCTATGTCGATGCGGAGGCCCGGCTGGCCGCCGACATCGCGGCGGCGAGGGGACTCGTGGCGGCGGTGCGGCTGACCGACGACGCGCTGCTGCAGATCGCCGAGGTCTGCGCGGCGTTCGAGGTCGACGGGATGCGCGCCGATATCGTCACCGCGCGCACCGCGGCCGCGCACGCCGCGTGGTGCGGGCGCGCTGAAGTGTCCACTGAGGACATCCGGGTCGCCGCCCGGCTCGCCCTGCCGCATCGGCGGAGGCGTAACCCGTTCGACGCGCCGGGCATCGAGGAGGAGCAGCTCGAACAGGCTTTGCGGGACGCGGAGCCGCCGGAGGGCGGGCCGCCGGACGACGACGGCCCTGGTGCCGGCAGCGAGCCGCCCGGCGGGGACGGCGAACACGCCCCGGCCGACGATACGAGCGGCGACGCGGGTGGCAACGGCGGGCAGCACGGCAATGGTGAGCGCCAGGTCGGTGCCGGGACGCCGTACCGGGCACGGCTGTTCACCGTCGGCGGCACCGGAGCCGGGGCGCACGGACGGCGGTCGCGGGCGGTGACCGACAGCGGGCGCACGGTCGGTGTACGGCCGCCCGGCGTCCGCGAGGGCGGGCCGCACCTGCTGGCGACCGTCCGGGCAGCGGCACCACACCAGCGCGCACGGGGCCGCGTGGGCACGGGTCTTGTCCTGCGGGCGCACGATCTCCGCTATGCGTTGCGCGAGGGCAAGGAAGGCAACCTCGTACTGTTCTGTGTGGACGCATCGGGGTCGATGGGTGCCCGGTCGCGGATGGGGGAGGTGAAGGCGGCGGTGTTGTCGCTGCTGCTGGATGCCTACCAGCGGCGGGACAAGGTCGGCCTGGTGACGTTCCGCGCAGGCGTCGCCGAGCTGGCGTTGCCGCCGACGATCAGCGTCGAGGCCGCCGCGGCCAGGCTCGAAGCGTTGCCCACCGGCGGTCGCACCCCCCTCGCCGAGGGCCTGCTGCGCGCCGCCGAGGTGCTGCGGGTGGAGGCGCTGCGTGACCCGCGGCGGCGGCCACTGCTGGTCGTGGTGACCGATGGACGCGCCACGAGTGGGCAGGACGCGCTCGCCCGCGCACACGCGGCCGCCGCGCTGGTTGCCGGAACCGGCGTGACGAGTGTCGTGCTGGACTGCGAAAGCGGCCGGATGCGGCTCGGTCTCGCCGCCGAGCTGGCCACCCGGCTCGGCGCGGACCATGTGCCGCTGGGTGAGGTCGCGGCGGAAGCGCTGACCCGCGAGGTGAAACGGAGGGCGGCCTGATGCCGAAGGGCAAACCGGAGGTCGTACCCGACGACGGACTCAGCACGCGACAACGCCGCAACCGCCCGCTCCTGGCCGTCCACACGGGTGCGATGAAAGGTAAGTCGACGGCCGCATTCGGGATGGCGTTGCGGGCGTGGAACCAGGGCTGGTCGATCGGGGTGTTCCAGTTCGTCAAGTCCGCCAAATGGCGTGTCGGCGAGGAGACCGCGTTCCGCGCGCTCGGCGAGCTGCACGAGCAGAGCGGCCAGGGCGGGCCGGTCGAGTGGCACAAGATGGGCGCGGGCTGGAGCTGGTCGCGCAAGCAGGGCAGCGAGGAGGACCACGCGGCCAACGCACGTGAGGGCTGGGCGGAGATCGCGCGCCGGCTCGCCGTCGAGCAGCACGACTTCTACGTCCTGGACGAGTTCACCTATCCGCTGCACTGGGGCTGGCTCGACGTCGACGAGGTCGTGCGCACACTGCGGGAACGGCCGGGGCGCCAGCACGTCGTGATCACCGGTCGCAACGCGCCTGCCGCGCTGGTCGAGGCCGCCGATCTGGTGGCCGAGATGACTAAGGTGAAGCATCCGATGGACGCGGGGCAAAAGGGTCAGCGGGGCATCGAGTGGTAGCCAGGCTCGTCATCGCCGCACCCGGCTCCGGTCACGGCAAGACGACTGTCGCAACCGGACTGATGGCCGCGCTGCGGGCACGGGGCATCCGGGTGTCGGGCCACAAGGTCGGCCCTGACTTCATCGATCCGAGCTACCACGCGCTGGCCACCGGTCTGCCGCCACGTAACCTCGACCCGTTCCTGCAGGGCGAGGAGCGCGTCGTTCCGTTGCTGCTACACGGTTCCGCGACGGCGGAGATCGCCGTCATCGAGGGCGTGATGGGGCTCTTCGACGGTGCACTCGGCACCGAGGGGTACGCCTCCACCGCACACGTCGCGCGGTTGCTGCGCGCGCCCGTGGTGCTGGTGGTGGATGCGAGCGCGGCGAGCCGCAGCGTCGCGGCGACGGTGCTCGGTTTCGCTCACTACGACCCGCGGCTGGAGCTCGCCGGGGTGATCCTGAACAAGCTCGGCTCGCAGCGGCATGAGGACGAGATCCGCGCGGCGCTGGCGCCGACCGGTATCCCGGTGCTCGGCGCGTTGCGCCGCACCGACGACATCCACGCGCCCAGCAGGCACCTCGGTCTCGTACCGGCCACGGAGCGGGCCGCGGAGTCACAGCGCCTGCTGCCCCGGCTGGCGGACTGGATCACCGCGGGCGTCGACCTCGACGCCGTCCTGCGGGTGGGGCGCGGCGCGCCGCCGCTGGCCGGGACACCGTGGTCGCCGGGCGCCGCGCACAGCGGTCCACGTGCGGTGGTGGCCGCGGCGGCGGGCCAGGCGTTCACGTTCCGCTACACCGAGACCGTGGAGCTGCTGGCCGCGCACGGCGTCGACCTTGTCGAGGTGGATCCGTTGCGGGACAAGGCATTGCCCGACGGCTGCGCCGGGCTGTACTTCGGCGGCGGGTTCCCCGAGGTGCATGCCGGGGAGCTCTCGGCCAACGCACCACTGCGCGAGGAGCTGGCGCTGGTGGTGCGGCAGGGCATGCCCGTCGTCGCCGAGTGTGCCGGGCTGCTGTACCTGTGCCGGGAGCTGGACGGGTTGCCGATGGTCGGTGCACTGGACGCGACGGCGCGGATGACCCGGCGAGGTGCCCTCGGCTACCGCACGGCGACGGCTGGTCCGGCGAACCTGCTCGCCTCCGCGGGGCAGCGGGTCACCGGGCACGAGTTCCATCGCACGGTCGTCGAGCCCCGGTACGGAACGACTCCCGCGTGGCACTGGGACGACGAGCCTGAGGGGTTCGCGACGTCCACATTGCACGCCTCCTATTTGCACGTCCACTGGGCTGGGCATCCTGAGCTGGCACGGCGGTTCGCCGCGGCGGTCCACAATGGATGATCAGTACGATCTGCTCCACCATGGCGACCGCGAGGTGGGTGACGGCCTGGTCGACCTCGCCGTCAACGTGCGGGTGCCCGCGCCGCCGGACTGGCTGCGTCACGAGCTGGCCGCCTGCCTCGGCGAGCTGGCCGCGTACCCCGATGTGCGCGCGGCCACCGAGGCGATCGCCGCCCGCCACGGCAGGGAACCCGCCGACGTGCTGCCCACCGCGGGCGCTGCCGAAGCCTTCACCCTGCTCGCCGGCGCGTTCGGCGGGGGCGGTGCCGTCGTGGTGCACCCGCAGTTCACCGAGCCGGAGGCGGCGCTGCGGGCGGCAGGGCGGCCGGTACGCCGCGCGGTGTTGCGGGCCGCCGACGATTTCGTGCTGGACCCGGCTGCCGTGCCCGCCGACGCGGAACTGGTGTTCGTCGGCAACCCGACGAACCCGACCTCGGTGCTGCACCCGGCGGCGACACTGCGGCGGTTGTGCCGCCCCGGCAGGCTGGTCGTCGTCGACGAGGCGTTCCTCGACGCCGTGCCCGGTGAGCCGGAAAGCCTTGCCGGACAACGGTTGCCGGGCGTGGTGGTGGTGCGGAGCCTGACGAAGACGTGGGGGATCGCCGGGCTGCGCGCGGGGTACGTCCTCGCCGAGCCCGCGGTGGTCGAGCGGCTGCGGGCGCTGCAGCCCCCCTGGTCGGTGTCGACACCTGCCGCGGTCGCGATGGTGGCGTGCAGTCGTCCCGTGGCGCTGGCCGAGGCCGAGGCGCTCGCCGGGTCGGCCGAGCGGGACCGGGAGGTGCTGGTCGCCGGGCTGCGGGCACTGGGTGTCGACGTGGCCGGCACGCCGCGGGCGCCGTTCGTGCTGGTCCGGATTCCCGGGGCTGACCGGGTGCGGTTGGCCCTGCGGGAGGTGGGGTACGCGGTGCGCCGCGGCGACACCTTCCCCGGCCTCGGCCCGGACTGGCTGCGCATCGCGGTCCGTGCGGAGCTGGACGGCTTCCTCGACGCGCTCGGCACGGTACTGGCGCGCTGCGCCTGAACGGGCAACTCGCGTGCCTGAACGGGCAACTCGCGTGCAGGAGCGGGGGACTCGCGCGGTGTTAGGCGCTCAGCACCAGTAGTGCCGCTGCGGTGGCGGTCTCGACGCAGGCGCCCAGCACGTCGCCGGTAATCCCGCCGAGCCGGCGCACGCAGCGCGCCAGCAGCAGCGCGGCTGCGGCGTACCCGGCAAGCACCGCGAGCGGACCCTGCCACCACGGCACTCCCGGTGCCAGCACGGCCAACCCCATGAGTACCAGCGCCACGGGTACCGCCGCGGCGAGCGGCACCGCCCCGGCGACCGCCGCGCCCAGCCCCTCCGGGCGGGCCGCGGGAACCCCACGCACACAGCACAGCGGCAGCACCGCGCGTCCGGCTACCACCCCCACCACCGCAGCCGTCGCGCCCTGCCCCGCCGCGACCGCACCGGCCAGCGCCGCGCACTGCACGATCAACACGAGCACCAGGGTCGCGATGCCAGTGGGGCCCGAGTCGCCCTTGCGCATGATCGTCAGCGCCCGGTCGCGGTCGTAGGACGCACCGAGCCCGTCGGCGGTGTCCGCGAGCCCGTCCAGGTGCAGGCCCCGGCTCGCCAGCGCCACCGCACCCAGTGCGAGCGCCGCCACCGCCAGCGCGGGCAGGTTCGCCAGCTCGCCCAGCAGGACCACGCCGAGCGCGAGCGCGGCAAGCGGCAGCGCGGCCAGCGGCGCGAGCAGCATCGCGCGGCCGGCCACGCGCGGGCCGATCGTGCGCGGCGCGGGCACCGGCAACGCGGTCAGCGTGCCCAGTGCCATCCGCACGGCATCACGCAAGGTCGGCGAGCCGTCCCATCTCGGTGAGCATCGCCCGCGCGCCACGCAACACCGGTACCGCCTGCACCGCGCCGCTGCCCTCGCCGAGCCGAAGGCCCAGATCCAGAATCGGCTCCAGGCCGAGCGCCTTGAGCGCGAACGCCTGCGAGGGCTCTGTCGAGCGATGTCCCGCCAGCCACCACTGCGCGGCCTCAGGTGCGATCTCCCGCGCGACCAGCGCGGCCGCACCCGAGAACACGCCGTCGAGCAGCACCGGCACACCACGCACGGCCGCCTGCACGAGGAAACCGGCCGTCGCCGCGGCGCAGGCGCTGCCGATCGCTGTGAGCAGGGAGAACGGCTCCGCCACCCGCGCGCCGGCACGGTCGAGCGCGGACTGGACCACCGCGATCTTGCGCGCCCAGCCGTCCTCGTCCACACCGGTGCCCGTGCCCACCACCTCCGGTACCGGTAGCCCCAGCATCGCGGCGACGAGTGCGGCGGCGACAGTTGTGTTGCCGATGCCCATATCGCCGGGGATGAGCAGGTCCGCACCCGCGTCGATCTCCTCGTCGGCGATTGCGCGGCCCGCGGCGAAGGCGCGCTCGGCCTCGCCGCGGTCGAGAGCATCGGTCACGTCGATCGCGCCCGAGCCACGCCGGATCTTGAACGCGCGTACCTCGTCGGGCACCTCGGCGAGGTCGCCGTCCACTGCGATGT
This sequence comes from Saccharomonospora sp. NPDC046836, assembly GCF_040645195.1. Classification (NCBI taxonomy): domain Bacteria; kingdom Bacillati; phylum Actinomycetota; class Actinomycetes; order Pseudonocardiales; family Pseudonocardiaceae; genus Saccharomonospora; species Saccharomonospora sp. NPDC046836. Next base: position 264,744 of record NZ_JBEYXW010000004.1, on the reverse strand, counting down.
CGACCACCCGCACCCGGGCGCCGACCTGCCGGGCCAGCACGTTGACCCCGCTGGTGCCGGACAGGAACACCCGCACCATGGCTGCGGTGACCTCGCGCGGATAGGCCGACACCGCCGCCGCCGACACCCCGTGGTCACCGGCGAACACGATGACCCGCACGTCGTCCAGCGGTCGGGGTGGCACGCTGCCGTGCGCGGCGCACAGCCAGGCGGCCAGCTCCTCGAGCCTCCCGAGCGCGCCGAGTGGCTTGACGAGCCCGTCGATCTGCTCGCGTGCCTCGCGGCGGGCCCCCTCGTCGAGTGCGGGGATGTCGAACGTCACCGTGTCTCCTTACCTCAGGTCCAGCATCCGCCCGGCCACGACGAGCCGGACGGTGTCCGAGTTCGCGGCCACCGCCGTGTTCAGCGAACCGAGCACGTCCCGGAAGATCCGGCCGGACACCGTACCCGGCACCACACCGCTGCCCACCTCGTTGGTCACGGCCACCGCGGGTACCGTCGTGGCCTGCCAGGTGTCGACGAATGCCTGCAACCGTTCGTCGACCCGCTGCTGCCAGCCGTCTTCCTGTTGCCACGCGCCGACCTCGTCGAGTACGCGGCTCACCCACGTCCCGAGACAGTCGATGAGCACCGGCGCCCTGGCCTCGCGCAGTGCCCCGGTGAGATCGGCGGTCTCCACAGTGCGCCAGTACGGCGGCCGGCGGGCGCGGTGCGCGGCGATCCGCGAGGCCCACTCGGGATCATCAGCGCTTGGCGGCAGCCCGGTGGCCAGGTAGAGCACGTGGCGGTGGCCGGCCATGAGCTCTTCAGCGTGCCGGGACTTGCCGGAGCGGACGCCGCCGAGCACGAGCGTCCTGCCGTTGCCCTGGACGCGCCTGCCGTAGCGGCGCAGCAGCGCGGCGCCGGCCTCCAGGCGCCCGGCCGCGAGATCGGTGAGCCGCCTCCGCAGATCGGCGGTGGCCGCCCGCCGCCAGGGAGTCGGGGAAGACACAGTCATGGTCGGCATTCTTTCCCACCGGTTAGGGTTCGCGCTGTGATCCGTTCCCAATGCGTAACCGCGGCCGGAATCGTCGCAGGTTACGCGGCTGACACGGTCTTCGGTGATCCGCGTCGGGGCCATCCGGTCGCGCTGTTCGGCCGTGCGGTGGGTGCACTGGAACGGCGCATGTGGGCCGATTCCCCGCGGCGCGGAGTGGTCTTCGCGGGCACGTGCGTCGGCGCCGTCGCGGGTGCGGGTGCCGCACTGGATGTGATGACGCGGAACCGGCCGGTGGCGCGGTTCGCGCTCACCGCCGCCGCGACCTGGACCGTGCTCGGCGGCCGCGGGCTCGCCGAGGAGGGCGAGGCGATGGCGCGCCTGATCGAGGGGGGCGACCTGCCGGCCGCCCGGAAGCGACTCGGGCATCTGTGCGGGCGGGATGCGACGGGGCTCGACGGTGCCGGGCTCGCCCGCGCCGCGACAGAGTCCATTGCCGAGAACACCTCCGATGCCGTCGTCGCGCCGCTGGTGTGGGGTGGTCTGGCAGGGGTTCCGGGCCTGCTGGCCTACCGCGCGGTGAACACGCTCGATGCGATGGTCGGGCACCGCTCGCCCCGGTATGCCCGCTTCGGTTGGGCGGCGGCCCGCGCCGACGACGTTGCCAACGTCGTTCCGGCCCGGCTCAGCGCGGCGTTCGCGGTGGCCGCCGCGCCGTTCGTCGGCGGGCAGCCGGCGCGGGCGCTGCGGGCGTGGCGGCGTGATGCGGCACAGCACCCGAGCCCCAACGCCGGGCCGGTCGAGGCCGCGTTCGCCGGTGCGCTCGGTGTGCGGCTGGGCGGTACCAACAGCTACGGCGGCCGCATCGAGCATCGCGGAACGCTCGGTGACGGACCCGCGCCGGGGCCCGTCGCCCTGCGCAGGTCGGTACGGTTGTCGCGCCTGGTGGGCCTTGCCGCTGTCGCCTTGGCAGCGGTAACGGCGGCCAGCCCGCGAGTCCCCCGCTCGGGTGCGCGAGTTGCCCGCTCGGGCGCGCGAGTTGCCCGCTCGGGTGCGCGAGTCCCCCGCTCGGGTGCGCGAGTTGCCCGCTCGGGTGCGCGAGTTGCCCGCTCGGGCGCGCGAGTCCCCCGCTCCGGTGCGCGAGTCCCCCGCTCCGGTGCGTGAGTTGTCCGCTCTGGCGTGCTGAGACCGGCGGCCGGCTCGGCGGCTTATCGCTGACCTGCCGCGACGATGGCGGGCACCGGGCGCAGAACGCGCTCGGCGAGTGCGCCGAAGACCAGGCCGAGCGTGGTCCAGAGCACCAGTTGCGTGCCGAGCGCCGCGATGCGGAAGCTCCACAGCGTCGAGCCGGGGAACCCGGCCGGAACCTCGTCGACCACCGGCAGCAGCGCCGCGGCCACCGTCGCGAGCACGACGTAGGTAGCCGCGCCGATCAGCCCGCCCCGCCACGCACCGAGCCTGCCGGCGAGACGGCGGCCCACGGCCACAGCCACGATTCCGGCCACCAGTGACAGGGCGAGGAAACCGAAGTACAGCGCCGTGCGGTCGCCGATGCTCGCAGCGCTGCCCACCGCAGGCGGGTTCGCCGGGTACTTCAGGAACGGTACGACCACAACCACCACGAAAGCCCCCGCGGCGAGCCATGCCGCGCCGGCCAGCGGCCGCAACGTGCCGAGGCGGCCGTAGCCGAGGGCGAACACGATCGCGAACAGCCCACCGATCGCGATCCCATACGCGCCGACGCCCGTGAACAGGCCCACCGTGCTCTGCACAGCGCGGCTGACGAGTGGCTCCTCGCCGCCGTGCCCGGTGTGCTCGAGATCGATTGCCGCGTTCACCGCGCGCTCGCCGACGACGTAGGCGAACACCGTCGCGAGCACACCGGCGGCGAGGCCCGCCAGCATCCCGCGGACCAACAGGGTCCTCATCATGATCGGCTCCCCGTCAGTGACAGGGAAAGGCCAGCAGGTGCCGGCCGTCGTGCAGGAACTCGTGCACGAAACCGTTGCTGGACAACAGTTCCAGTGCCCCGGACTCGGTGCTCACGAAGTACAGGACGACAAGCGCCAGCACACCGGTGAAGATCGCCCACGGCAGGATCTCGCGTAGTGGGATGCGGACAGGATGGGGGACGGCGATACTCGCCTGCGACATGTCACAACCTCCTCGGCTTCACGCGGCCGGTGGAACGGTTGCGATGGCGGTGGGTCTGACTCCCGGCTTCCCTGGTGGAAAGCCGGTTACAGTGGCGCGACCGTGCCGGATTCTCACCGGCTTCCAGCCGCCATCGCGTAACTCGCCCGAGACTAGGTTCGCGCACAGCGCCGTGTCAACGTGATGTCCACAGTGCACACGCCGCAGCCCCGTTCATCGCGCGGTGAGGAACTCCTTCGGCCGCAATGCCCGCGCGACGATTCGCGTGTCGCCGATCCAGCCGTAGAAAGCCTGACCGTAGCGCTCGGCGGACTGGGTGCCGCCGATCGCGAACGGCTTGCCCAGCGTCGAGATGCCGCGTGAGGGCTCGGCGGCGTTGCGAGCAATGCGGGAACCGTCGACGTAGATCACCGTCTGCCTGCTGTCGTTGACGACCGCGAGGTGCATCCACCGCCCGACCGGCAGCGCGTGGCTCCACGAGGTCGGGTCCGCATCGCCCGGCACCGGGTAGACCACGAACTGCAGGAACCGCTCGCCGGACAGGTTGAGGCTGCAGGTCGCTTCGTCCGGCGACCAGCCGCTGTGCTTGCCGGCGTCACCGGCGCGGCCCTCCCAGCTGAGGATGCCCATCCACGCGTGATCGCCCTGGAACGGTTCCGGCAGCTTGATGAACGTCTCGATCGTGTAGCCGGATTCGAACTTGTGGCTGTTGATCGGCGCGCCCGGCGCCGCGCGCAGCACGGCTCCGCGGTTGGGGTTCTTGCCGCCGTCGAAGCGCAGGCTCGCGTGCGCGGGCTGTGCCGGGTGATGCTCGGCCGACCACCTGAGGACCTCGGGGGCGCTCGCGTGCAGGCGCTCTGCGGTGAGATCGTTGCCGTTGCCGGTGAGGTCACGCGCGACCGTGCCCGCGGCGACCGTGCTGCCATCGGTGCCCGCACCCGGCAGCCCGGAGGTGTCGAAGCGCCAGTACGCCACGGTGCCACGGGTCAGCGCCGCTGCCGGCGGCAGCGCGGGCGCAACGGCGGGCGGGGCGAACCCGGCGAAGCGCTCCGCGAAGTCGATCTCCACGCTGAACCGGTCGACGTCGCCGGTCAGCTCGACCGTCTCCGCTTCCAGCTGGGTACGGTCCTCGGGCTTGCGGCCGAGTAGCCACGGCGAGAACGTCTCGACGTCGATGTGGCCCCGCGCCAGGTCGAACGAGTACAGCCGCAGCATGCCCGCGCCGCCGTAGTACCGGTCCTGGTAGTTGGCGATGTGCAGGTGCACCGGGTTGCCCGCGTCGTTGGTGAGCGTGGTGCGACCACACGGCCAGTAGTGGCCGCTGAGCGTGAGGAAGATCTGGTCGTTGCGGCGGATCAGCCGATCCCACAGGCGCTCGCCGTGCGACGACAGCTGCGCGGTGCCGTCGTCCTCGCCCCACACCAGGTCGTGCGTCGTCAGGATCGTCGGCAAAGTCGGGTTGGCGTCGAGCACCTGCTGTGCCCAGGCGAGGCTGGCGTCGGAGACGCGCCAGTCGAGTGCGAGCAGCAGCCAGTCGCGGCCGCCGGCCGTGATGACGTGGGAGGTGTTGTAACCACTGGGTGAGGCGCCGCGGTAGGTCGACATCCCGGCGAACCGGCTCGGCCCGAACGTCCGCAGGTACGGGGTGTCGCCGCGGTCGTCGGTGCCGCTGACGTCGTGGTTGCCGCCGAGCACGCTGTAGGGCAGCTTGCCGTGGATGGCCCGGAAGGTGCGGTCGGCCACCTGCATCTCGGTGACGGTGCCGTGTTCGGTGACGTCACCGAGATGGGCGAGGAAGACGATGTTGCGGTCCTTGCGTGCTTGCACTGCGTAACGCAGCGCGTCGCGAACCGGCTCGGGGTCCGAACCACCGTCGTCGATGAGGTACTGCGTGTCCGGCAGCGCGGCGATGCTGAAGCGGGGGGAGTCCTGGTCGGCGGGACCCGTGGCGGTGGCGGCGGTAGCGGGGGTCGCGCCGAGAGCGGTGGTCGCGGCCAGCGCGACAGGGGTGCCGACGGCGGCCTGCAGCAGCAGGCGACGCGAGACGTCGGTGGGCTTCGGGGTGTCGTTCATGGGCAGAGCCTCGTTCCGTGACCTGGCGGCACGGTGACGCGTGCCGGAACGGTCCGCCACGAACGAGTGATCATCAGGCGCCCAGGAACCGGGACACGGTCGCGGACGACCTGCTCTGCGTCGGATCACGCCGGGCCGGTCCGCCGGCAAGGGCCCACCGGCCCGGCGTCACCCGGCAACCTCACCAACACCGTCGTAAGGAGGCCCGATGGCCCTGCACCACGTCGTCACGTTCTGCGGCAACTGCAACTGCGGCTGCCCCGAGCTGTACCTCGATCACGAGGCGCCGGAGGACAAACGCGTCGTCATCACCGACGACTTCGGCCAGCGCATCCAGATGAGCGTGGAGCAGTGGCACGTACTCGCCGCCGAGGTCAAGTCGGGCACCCTCGACACCCTGCCCGCCCCGGCCTGACAATCCAGCGGACCTAGGCGATCGGCCGGTCGGTGGGGGCGATGGGTGCGGGGAGAACGTCACGGCCGGTCAGGTAGGCGTCCACACCTGCCGCGGCGGAGCGGCCCTCGGCAATGGCCCACACGATGAGCGACTGGCCGCGGCCCATGTCGCCCGCGACGAACACCTTGTCCACACTGGACTTGAACGACGCGTCCCGCACGACGTTGCCCCGCTGGTCCAGCTCGACGCCGAGCTCGTCCAGCAGGCCCGCACGTTGCGGACCGACGAAGCCCATCGCCAGCAGCACCAGCTGCGCAGGCAGTTCGCGCTCGGTGCCCTCGACCGGTACGAACCTGCCGTCCTCGCTGCGTACCTCCACCAGCCGCAGCGCGCGCAGGTTGCCCTCGTCGTCGGCGAGGAACTCCTGCGTGTTCACCGAGTACAGCCGCTCGCCGCCCTCCTCGTGTGCCGAGGAGACCCGGTAGATCATCGGGTACATCGGCCACGGGTGAGCGTCCGACCGTGACTTCGGCGGCTCGGGCATGATCTCCAGCTGCGTCACCGACTTCGCGCCCTGCCGGTGCGCAGTGCCGACACAGTCGGCGCCGGTGTCACCGCCCCCGATCACGACGACGTCCTTGCCCGCAGCGTCGATCGGTGAGATGGCCAGCTCGCCACGGGCGACCCGGTTGGCGTGGGGCAGGTACTCCATCGCCTGGTACACCCCGGGCAGTTCGCGACCCGGCGCAGGCAGGTCCCGCCACGCGGTGGCGCCACCGGCCAGCACGACCGCGTCGTACTCGGCCAGCAACTGCTGCGCGGTGATGTCCACACCGACGTCGGCACCGGCGCGGAACTCGGTGCCCTCCGCGCGCATCTGCTCGAGCCGCCGGTCGAGCCGGTGCTTCTCCATCTTGAACTCGGGGATGCCGTAACGCAGCAGCCCACCGATCGCGTCGGCCCGCTCGAACACCACCACGCTGTGCCCGGCCCTGGTGAGCTGCTGCGCGGTGGCGAGCCCTGCGGGGCCGGAACCGACGACGGCGACCTTCCTGCCGGTAAGGGCGGGCGGCACCTGGGGTGTCACCCAGCCCTCGTCCCAGGCCCGGTCGATGATCGAGATCTCGACCCGCTTGATCGTCACCGGGTCGTCGTTGATCCCGAGCACGCAGGCGGTCTCACACGGCGCCGGGCACAGGGTGCCCGTGAACTCCGGGAAGTTGTTGGTCGCGTGCAGCCGCTCGATCGCATCGCGCCAATCGTCACCCCAGGTCAACGTGTTCCACTCGGGGATCAGGTTGCCGAGCGGGCAGCCCTGGTGACAGAACGGGATGCCGCAGTCCATGCACCGGCCTGCCTGGTCCTTGAGCTTGGTGCGCTCGAAGTCGTCGTAGACCTCCCGCCAGTCCTTGAGCCGGATGTCCACCGGACGCGAGCGCGGCGTCTCCCGCTTGGTGGTGAGGAAACCCTTGGGGTCAGCCATGCGCCGCCTCCATGATCGCAACGTTGACGTCCCTGCCATCGCGCTCCGCGGCCGCCCGCGCCCGCAGAACACGCTTGTAGTCCTTGGGCATGACCTTCGAGAACCGGGCCAGTGCCGGCTCCCAGTCGGTGAGCAGCCCGTGTGCCACGGCCGAGGAGGTCTCGGCGTAGTGCCGTTCGACGACCTCGCGGAGGAACTCGCCGTCCGCATCGTCCAGCCGGTCGAGATCGACCATCTCGAGGTTGACCCGGCCGAGCCGAAGATCCAGCACGTAGGCGACGCCGCCCGACATGCCGGCCGCGAAGTTGCGTCCGGTCGGGCCGAGCACCACGACCTGGCCGCCTGTCATGTACTCGCAGCCGTGGTCGCCGACGCCCTCGACGACGGCCAGCGCGCCCGAGTTACGCACGCAGAACCGCTCGCCGACCTTGCCACGCAAGAAGATCTCGCCGCTCGTGGCGCCGTAGCCGATCACGTTGCCGGCGATGATCTGCTCCTCGGCGACGAACCGCGCCTCTGCCGGAGGCCGGATGACGATCCGCCCACCGGACAACCCTTTGCCGACGTAGTCGTTGCCGTCACCGACCAGCCGCAGCGTGACCCCGCGCGGGATGAAGGCGCCGAACGACTGCCCCGCGGTGCCGGTGAAGGTGATGTCGACGGTGTCGTCGGGCAGACCCTCGCCGCCCCAGCGTTTCGTCACCTCCGAGCCGAGCATCGTGCCGACCGTGCGGTTGACGTTGCGTACCGGCAGTTCCAGCCGCACCCTGTCGCCTGAGCTGAGCGCGCCCTCGGCGAGCTGGATCAACGTGTTGTCGAGTGCCCTGTCCAGGCCGTGGTCCTGCGTGACGACCTGGTGCCGCGCGGCCCGCGGCTGCAGTTCGGGCACGTGGAAAATGGGCGAAAGATCCAGCCCGGCGGCCTTCCAGTGCTCGACGGCCCTGCGCGTGTCGAGCAGCTCCGCGTGGCCGACGGCCTCGGCGATCGAGCGGAAACCCAGCTGTGCCAGGTACTCCCGCACCTCCTGCGCGATGAACTCGAAGAAGTTCACGACGTACTCGGCCTTGCCGCTGAACTTCGCCCGCAGCTGCGGGTTCTGCGTGGCCACACCAACCGGGCAGGTGTCGAGGTGGCAGACCCGCATCATGATGCAGCCCGACACCACGAGCGGAGCGGTCGCGAAGCCGAACTCCTCGGCGCCGAGCAGCGCGGCGATCACGACATCGCGGCCGGTCTTGAGCTGCCCGTCGGTCTGCACCACGATGCGGTCGCGCAGCCGGTTGGCCAGCAGCGTCTGCTGCGTCTCGGCCAGTCCGAGCTCCCACGGCCCGCCCGCGTGCTTGATCGACGACAGCGGCGAGGCGCCGGTGCCTCCGTCGTGGCCGGAGATCAGCACGACGTCGGCGTGCGCTTTGGACACACCCGCGGCCACCGTGCCGACGCCGACCTCGGACACCAGCTTCACGTGGATGCGTGCTGCCGGGTTGGCGTTCTTCAGGTCGTGGATCAGCTGCGCGAGGTCCTCAATGGAGTAGATGTCGTGGTGCGGCGGCGGGGAGATCAGCCCCACGCCCGGCGTCGAGTGCCGGGTCTTGGCGATCCAGGGATACACCTTGCCGCCGGGCAGCTGGCCACCCTCACCCGGCTTGGCGCCCTGTGCCATCTTGATCTGGATGTCGTCGGCGTTGACGAGGTACTCGCTGGTCACCCCGAACCGTCCACTTGCGACCTGCTTGACGGCCGACCTGCGCTCTGCGTCGTAGAGGCGCTCCGGGTCCTCGCCGCCCTCGCCGGTGTTGGACTTGCCGCCGAGGCGGTTCATCGCGATCGCCAGTGTCTGGTGCATCTCCTGTGAGATCGAGCCGTAGGAGATGGCGCCGGTGGCGAACCGCTTGACGATCTCGGCGACCGGCTCGACCTCCTCGATGGGCACCGGCGGGCGGGCGCCCTCCTTGAAGGCGAACAGGCCGCGCAGTGTCATCAGCCGCGCGGACTGGTCGTCGACGGCCTCGGTGTACTCCTTGAAGATCTCGTAGCGTCCGCTCCGCGTCGAGTGCTGCAGCTTGAACACCGTCTGCGGGTTGAACAGGTGCGGCTCGCCCTCGCGCCGCCACTGGTAGTCACCGCCGGTCGCCAGCTCGCGGTGGTCGGCGTGCACGCCGTCGCTGGGGAAGGCGCGTCGGTGCCGCTCGGCGACCTCACGGGCCAGCAGATCGAAGCCGACCCCGCCGAGCCGTGACGTCGTGCCGGCGAAGCAGGTTTCGACGACCTCGTCACCGAGTCCGATCGCCTCGAAGATCTGCGCGCCGGTGTAGGACGCGACGGTCGAGACGCCCATTTTGGACATCGTCTTGCGCACACCCTTGCCCAGCGCCTTGATCAGGTTGCGGGTGGCCTCCTTCGCGGTGACACCGGGGATCTTGCCCTGCTCGGCCAGTTCCTCCACAGTGGCCATTGCCAGATAGGGGTTCACCGCCGCCGCGCCGTAGCCGATCAGCAGCGCGATGTGGTGCACCTCGCGGGCGTCACCGGATTCGACGACCAGACCCACCTGTGTGCGGGTCTTCTCCCGTACCAGGTGGTGGTGCACCGCACCGGTCAGCAGCAGCGAGGGGATCGCCGCGTGCTCGGCGTCGACACCGCGATCGGACAGCACGATCAGCCGGGCCCCGCCTGCAATGGCGACGGAGACCTCGCTGCGGATCTCGTTGAGCCTGCGTACCAGCGCTTCGCCGCCGCCTGCCACGTCGTAGGTGCCGTGCACTGTGTACGCCTGGAACTCCGGCAGGTCGCCGTCATCGTTGACGTGCACCAGCTTGGCCAGTTCGTCGTTGTCCAGCACGGGAAACGGCAGGGCGATCTTGCGGCAGTGCTCCGGCCCGGCGGCCAGCAGGTTCGGCTCCGAACCGAGCTGGGTGCCCAGTGCCGTGACGAGTTCCTCGCGGATCGCGTCCAGCGGTGGGTTGGTGACCTGCGCGAAAAGCTGCGTGAAGTAGTCGAAGAGCAGCCGTGGCTTGCTGGAGAACGGCGCGAGTGGCGAGTCGTTGCCCATCGAGCCGATGGGCTCGGCACCGGTGCGAGCCATCGGTTCGAGCAGGACGCTCAGCTCCTCCTCGGTGTAGCCGAACGACTGCTGGCGGCGCACGAGCGATGCGTGCGTCGGCACCTCGCGTTCGCGTTCGGGCAGCTCCTCCAGGCGAAGCAGGCCCGCCGCGATCCAGTCGCCGTAGGGCTGCTCTGCCGCCAGTTCGCCCTTGATCTCGTCGTCGTCGATGATCCGGCCCCGTGCGGTGTCGACGAGGAACATGCGACCAGGTTCGAGCCTGCCCTTGCGGATGATCGTGGCCGGGTCGATCTCCAGCACACCGACCTCGCTGGCCAGCACCACGAGACCGTCCTCGGTGACCCAGTAACGGGCAGGCCGCAGGCCGTTGCGGTCGAGCACGGCGCCGATCTGCGTGCCGTCGGTGAACGACACGAGCGCGGGCCCGTCCCATGGCTCCATGAGCGTGGAGTGGAACTCGTAGAACGCCCGCCTGGCGGGGTCCATCTCCTCGTGGTTCTCCCAGGCCTCCGGGATCATCATCAGCACCGCGTGTGGCAGTGAGCGGCCGCCGAGGTGCAGCAGTTCCAGCACCTCGTCGAAGGATGCCGAGTCGCTCGCGCCGCGGGTGATGATCGGGTAGATCCGCTTCAGGTCACCGGGAATCAGGTCGGCGGACAGTTGCGACTCGCGGGCGTCCATCCAGTTGCGGTTGCCACGGAGCGTGTTGATCTCGCCGTTGTGCGCGACGTAGCGGTACGGGTGCGCCAGTGGCCAGGACGGGAACGTGTTCGTGGAGAACCGTGAGTGCACAAGGCCGATCGCGCTGGTCACGCGCTCGTCGGCGAGGTCGGGGAAGAACTTCTCGACCTGCGGCTCGGTGAGCATTCCTTTGTAGACGATCGTGCGCGCGGACAGGCTGGGGAAGTAGACGCCCTGCTCGGTCAGCGCATGCTCGGCGCGCTTGCGCACGCAGAAGGCGGCTCGTTCGAGCGCCAGCCCGGTCACTTCCTCACGGCGCGGGGCGAGGAACAGTTGCGCGAAATGCGGCATGGTCGTCCTGGCCGTCGGCCCGACGTGGTCGGTGTCGACGGGCAGCTCACGCCAGCCGAGGATGTGCATGTCCTCCTCGGCCGCGATGCGTTCGATGGTCGACATCGCCTTGCCCCGCACCGCATCGTCGACGGGGAGGAACGCGGTGCCGACGGCGTAGCCGCCTGCCTCGGGCAGTGGGAAGTCCACGACCTCGCGGAAGAAGGCGTCCGGGACCTGGATGAGGATGCCCGCGCCGTCGCCGGTCTCGGGTTCGGCTCCTCTGGCACCGCGATGTTCCAGGTTGCGCAGGGCAACGAGCGCTTTCCGGACGATCTCGTGGTCTTTGCGACCTGACAGATCGGCGACGAAGGCGACGCCGCAGGCATCGTGCTCGTACTGCGGGTCGTACAAGCCCTCGGCCGGCTGGTGCGGTGCGTGGCGGGTCACGGCTTGCCGTCCTCCTCGGCTCGGCGCGATCAGGCTGGGCTGTCAGCCGTACGAGTGATACCGCGTGGCTAACGGTCCGGCCCGATGGTGCGATGGTCAGTAGGGAGTGGGCGATGACGTTCAAGCCGAAATGGGCTCACGTATCGCCGGTCGCCACACGCCGTTGTGCAGCACGCATTGAGCACGGCGCGCAGTGGTTCAGCCCATCAGGGTCAAGGGCTGATGCAGCGCGCGCCGATTACTCCCGGGTTCGCCGGTCTAATGACAGTAGTGTGAAATCGCCGTTATCGGGATAGGCCAGACGTCGCACGTGGGAAACAACACTGGAGGATTGACGCGAGGCTCAGATCGATGTTGTTCTGGCCCGCGACGTGCGGACTTGCGGCGATGTCTACGCGGCGAGGACGGGGCGAAGGCCCAGTGCCGCGCGGCCGGCGTCGGTCAGCACGGCAGGCACGCGCTGGCCGCGGCGTGCGATACGGGCGGGAGCGATCAGCCCGCGGCGCGCGAGACCGCGCGCGGTCAGTTGGTCGCAGCAGGCCAGACCGTCGATGAAGAGGTCAGGTGCGCAGCTGCTGGTGAGTTCGGCGCTACCGTGTGCGACGGCCCGGAGGGTGGCACGCTCGCGATGGTTCAGGTCGGCGTCGTTGCTTTCACAAGGCATGGTGCGTCCTTGATGTAGCGTTCCCAGGCCTATACCGGTTCTTTGCCTGCGATTCAACCCGACGATAGGGTGATGCGGCGAACGAGTGTGACCTACATCTCACTCGAATGGCTTGAAATTTGCCGTTACGCTGCCCAGTTCGGCCATCGTCGCCACCACGGTATCGCCGGGTTCGACCGGAAAAGCCCTGGTCATCGACCCGGGGAGCACGACGTGGCCCGGTTCGAGCGAAATGCCGAGCGGCCCGAGCGTGTTCGCCAGCCAGACGAGCGCGTTGAGTGGCGAACCGAGCACGGCGCCGCCGGCTCCGGTCGCCATCAAAGTGCCGTTGCGGTGCAGCAGACAGCCGGTGAGCCGCAGGTCGACCGCGGAGAGTGAGGTCGGCCTGCTGCCCAGCACGACGCCGCCGGAGGAGGCGTTGTCGGCGATGGTGTCGACGATGGAGATGTTCCAGTCCCGGATGCGCGAGTCGACGATCTCCAGCGCGGGAAGCACGAACTCGACTGCCCGAGCGGCGTCGGCGACGGTCACGCCTGGCCCGGCCAGCGGCCGGCCGAGCACGAAGGCGATCTCCGGTTCGATGCGCGGCTGTAGGAAACCGGTCGTCGGGATCGGTTGGTGCTCGAGGTGAAACATGCCGCCGAGCAGGTGCCCGTAGTCGGGTTGGTCCACGCCCATCTGCTGTTGCATGGCCGCTGAGGTCAGGCCGACCTTGTGGCCCTTGATCACTTCACCGCCCGCGGTCCAGAGCCGGACCTGTTCCTGCTGTATGCGGTAGGCGTCCGTCAGCGTCGCGCCCGGGTGGCTTTCGATCACGGGGGCCACCGGTTTGCCGGTTTCGTAGGCCTGCAGTAGCTGCTGGGCGACGGCTTGCGTCGCATGCGCCTCCATGGCGTGAACTCTCGCGGCCGGAACGGTTCGCGGCAAGCCGCCCGTTCCGCTGATCGGGACGGTGGGGAGGCGCGCTACCGGTGCCGGCCACCGGTGATGGCCTGGTCGAGTACCTCGGCCAGGTGCAGCGCCCGCCTGCCGGTCAGCTCGCCGATCTGGGTTCGGCAGCTGAACCCGTCTGCGAGGACGAGTGTCTCCGGGCTCGCGGTGGTGACCGCGGGGACCAGCACCCGGTTCGCCGCCGCGACCGAGACGTCGTAGTGCCCGCGCTCGACCCCGAAGTTGCCCGCCAGCCCGCAGCAGCCGGAATCGAGCGTGCGGTTACCGACCCCCACCGCGCGCAGGAGCCTTTCGTCGGCGGCGTTGCCAAACACCGCGTGCTGGTGGCAGTGCTGTTGCGTGATCGCCGTCGCGTCGAGCCGGGGGAACTCCACCTCGTGCTGCTCGAGCAGTTCCGCGAGAGTGGTGGCGTGCAGGGCCGGCGTGTCGAGCAGGTCATGCAGGTCGTGCCGGAGCACCGCGAGGCAGCTCGGTTCGAGCCCGACGATCGGGGTGCCCGCCGCGATTTCCGGCTCCAGTACGCGCAGGGTCCGGCGCAGGACCCTGCGCGCGATGCCGAGCTGCCCGGTGGAGATCCAGGTCAGCCCGCAGCACACCGACGCCCGCGGCAGCACGACGTCGAACCCGGCGTAGTCGAGTACGCGCACGGCGGCGAGGCCGATCTCGGGGGAGAAGTAGTTGGTGAACGTGTCCGGCCACAGCACGACCCGCGGCCTTGGCGCACCGGAGCGGGCAACTCGCGCGCCTGGGCGGGGAACTCGCGCACCGGAGCGGGGGACTCGCGCGCCTGGGCGGGGGACTCGCGTGCTGGAGCGAGGGACTCGCGTGCCTGGGCGGGGGACTCGCAGTGTGCGGCGCAGCGTGGCCGGGGCGAACTCCGGAAGCGAGCGCTCGGGTGCGATCCCGCCGAGTCGTTTCACCACGGGTGCGAGGCGTCCGCCCAGCAGGCCGTTGACCACGCGCGGTGCCACCGCGGCGAGCCGGGCCCACAGCGGCAGGAACCCGAGCGAGTAGTGGCTCACCGGGCGTAGCCGTCGGGAGTAGTGCTGGTACAGGAACTCCGCCTTGTAGGCAGCCATGTCCACATTGACCGGACAATCGGTGAGGCAGCCTTTGCAGGCCAGGCACAGATCCAGAGCGTCCCGCACCTCGGTGGAGCGCCATCCGTCCACAATGGTCTCGCCGCGCAGCATCTCGAACAGCAGGTGCGCCCGGCCCCGCGTCGAATGTTCCTCGCGCCGGGTCACCATGTAGCTGGGGCACATCACCCCGCTGGCGGTGTCGACACACTTGCCGACACCGACACAGCGCCGGGTCGCGGTGGCGAGGCTGCCGCCGTCGTGTGGGTACCGCAGCGTGATGGGCAGGGTTCGCTGTGGACCGGCGAACCGCAGATCCGCGTCGAGCTTCCGGGGCTGGACCAGGTTGCCGGGATTGAGCAGGTTGTCCGGGTCCCAGATCGCCTTGAACGCCTCGAACAGGCGCAGGATCTCCGGGCTGTACATCCGCGGCAGCAGCTCGGCCCGCGCCTGGCCGTCCCCGTGTTCGCCGGACAGCGAGCCACCGTGCGCCACGACGAGATCGGCGGCGTCCTCCATGAAGGCCCGGAACGCGCGCCGTCCCTCGGCCGTGGTGAGCGCGAAGTCGATCCGCACGTGTACGCACCCCTCGCCGAAATGGCCGTAGGGGATACCGCGCAGACCATGTTGGTCCAGCAGCGTCCGGAACGCACGCAGGTACGCGCCCAGACGTTGCGGCGGTACCGCCGCGTCCTCCCAGCCGGGCCATGCCTCCGAACCTCCGCCAGGCCGGGAGGTGTCCTCCGGTATCCGGGTCGCGATACCGGCCGCGGCCTCCCGGATGGACCACAGCTGACGCATCTCGGCGGGATCGTCGGCGAGTGTGGTCGTCGCGCCGGTGTCCCGGCGCAGCGTCCGCGCCAGCTCCTCCGCCCTGCCGAGCGCGTCGGTGCTGTCGTCGCCGCCGACCTCGATGAACAACCAGCCACCACCGTCCGGCAGCCGGTCGAGCGCCGCGGGCCGCCTGCCCCTGGCCAGCAGCGCCTCGATGAGGTCGGCACCCATGCCTTCGGCGGTCAGCGGGCGCAGTGGCAGCACGTGCGGCACGGCGTCGGCAGCGGCGATGTCGTCGGCGTAGCCCGCGATCACCAACACCCGCGCGGCAGGCGCAGGCACCAGCCGCACGGTGGCCTCGGTGAGCAGCGCGCAGGTTCCCTCCGAGCCGACAAGCGCGCGTGTGACATCCATGCCGTGTTCGGGCAGCAGGCGATCCAGTGCGTAGCCGGACACCCGGCGCGGCAGTGCGGGAAAACCCTGACGCAGCAAAGCCAGGTTGCCGTGTGCGAGTTCGGCCAGCTGCCGGTGGATCTCACCGGCCCTGCCGGTCCGGCCCGCCATGGACGGGCCGGTGGTGAACCGTGCTCCATCAGCGGTGAGCACGTCCAGCGCGACGACGTTGTCGGCAGTCCGGCCCCAGGCCACCGAATGCGAACCGCACGCGTCGTTGCCGATCATGCCGCCGATGGTGCACCGGCTGTGGGTGGACGGGTCGGGGCCGAAGGTCAGCCCGTGCTCGGCGGCCGCCGCACGCAGCCGGTCGAGCACCACCCCCGGCTGCACCCTGGCGGTCCGCTCCACCGGGTCGAGCTCGATGATCTGGTTGAGGTGGCGGCTGTAGTCGATGACCACGCCGTTGCCGAGCGCCTGCCCGCCGATGCTGGTGCCGGCACCGCGGGCAGTGATCGGGACGCCGTGCTCCCGGCACAGCCGCACGGTCGTCTCCAGATCGGCGGTCGTGCGCGGGAACACCACGGCCAGCGGGACATGCCGGTAGTTGGAGGCGTCCATGCTGAACACCGCGCGGGCCGAGCGCCCACTCTCCACCTCGCCGGCGATGGCCCTGCCGAGTACATCGGGGAAGTCCGTCATCGACCGCTGCTCACCAGTTCTCGATCGACTCGGCCAGTATCGCGGCGACGTCCTCCTCACGCACCGCCCGCGGCGCCACGGCCAGCAGCCGCTGCTGCTGCATCGTGCCGTCCACCAGTGCGGGGATGTCGCCCTCGTCGTAGCCGACGCCGCCGAGGCCGTTCGGGATGCCGATGTCGCGCATCAGCGCGGACAGCACCGACGGCAGCTGGTCGCGATCGTGGGCCTGCGTCGGCGCGCGTGGGTCGAGGATCCTGGCGGCCCGCATGTGCTTGCCAGGGTCGGTGGGGAAGGTGAACCGGAACGCCGCGGGTGCGGTCAACGACACCGATTCGCCGTGCGGCACCAGCGGCTCGTCCTGCGGGTAGTTCCTCGGCCGGTACTCCCGCACCCGCCCGGCGATCGGGTAGGCACACGCATGCGGGATGTGCACCCCGGCATTGCCGAAGCCCATCCCGGCGAAGGTCGCCGCGAGCATCACGTCGGTGCGTGCGGCGAGGTCGCCGCCGTTGAGGACCGCCTTGCGGAACGAGCGGGCGAGTAACCGCAGCGCCTGCTCGGTCCATGCGTCGGAGATGGGGTTGGAGCCGTTGTAGGCCACCCGGTTCTGCGGTGCGTGCCTGGCGAAGGAGTGGAACGGTTTGGCGGTGTAGGACTCCAGCGCGTGGCAGAGCACGTCCATCCCGCTCGCGGCGGTCACCTCGGGCGGCATCGACAGGGTCAGCAGCGGATCGATCACCGCGAGGCTGGGCCGCAGCCGCGGGTGACTGATCCCGGACTTCACCTCGAGCCCGAGGAAGTCCATGACGCAGACGGGCGTGGTCTCCGAGCCGGTGCCCGCGGTGGTGGGCACGGCCACGAGTGGCTTGAGCGGCCCCGCCGGTGCCCTGCCCTGGCCGATCGGCTTGTTGACGTAGTCGAAGAGGTCGGCGGGGTAGGTGGTCAGCAGGTTGACGGCCTTGGCGGTGTCGATGGCGGATCCGCCGCCGACGCCGATGAAACCGTCCCATGTGGACTGTTGCGCGAACTCGACGGCCGCTGTGATGCTGGCGTCGGTGGGTTCGATGTGCACCTGGTCGTACACCTCGACGGTGAGCCCGCCCGCCTTGGCGGCGTGGGCGACGCGCTGCGGCACCCCGGTGGCCGCGACGCCCGGGTCGGTGACGATCAGCACGCGCTCGGCACCCAGCTGTGCGAGGTCCCAGCCGATCTCGTCAACGGCGCCCGCACCGAACTTCAGCGGGGTCGCGGCCCAGGTGAACACCGTCTCGTTCAGGTACTCAGTCATGGCACCTCCTCGTTGATGGCGCGCTGCTGCCGTATCCGGTCATTCTCCCACGGGTCACGGGCCGAAACCCGCATGCAACCGGACGGCCTGTGGTGTCCGTCTAGCGCTGCATGAGACGAGCTGTGGGTGTGCTGGTGGCGGTGGTGACGCTCATTGTTGCGGGCTCCGCGGCCGAGGTGCGTGACACAAGCACCCGGCTGGTGGCGTTCGCCTCGTGCGACGAGATGGTGCGGGAAGTGCGCGCGGCCGCGGTACCGATCCGGGTGGGTGGCGGACCTGGCGAGGTGGCGTTGCCGGCTGCGACTTCCGACGCCGCGGTGGCCGCCGCATCGCGCGAGGGAGCCGGGCACTCCAGCACGAACCACTCCGGCACGAACAACCACGAAGCCGGTGTCGAGGAGCCTGACCTGGTACAGACCGATGGCCGCAGGGTGGTCACCGTCGCCGACGGGCGGCTGCGTGTCATCGACGCCGCGACCAGGACTGTGACGTCCACAGTGGACGTTCCCGGTGGCCCGCTGAGTGACCTGCTGCTCGACGGGAACCGTGTGCTGCTCGTCGCGCAGTCCGAGCTCACCATGATCGACATCAGCGGCCCGGCGAGGGCTGTCGGGAGCCTCGCCGTCTCCGGCCGCTACCTCGATGCCAGGCTCGTCGACGGCAGGGTCCGCATCGTCGTGCACTCGACACCGCCGCCGTTTCCGGTGTACCCGCACGACGCGCTGCCGCGGTACACGTACAGCACGGGTGGGGTCGTGCACGAGCAGGGCCCGCTCGTCGACTGCGGGCGTATCTACCGCTCGAGTCGCCCGGCAGGCGCGATCCTCACCGTGCTGACCGTCGACATGGCCGGTGAGCTGCGCACCGGGGAACCGGTGGCGATCGCCGCCGACGGCAACACCGTGTACGGCACCGAGCGCAACCTCTATGTGGCATCGACCGGCGCCGACCGCACCGAGATCCACCAGTTCGACATTGCGGGGCCCGGCCCCGCGCGCTACGTCGCGTCGGGCTCGGTGCCCGGTGCGCTGCTGAACCAGTACTCCATGTCCGAGTACGACGGCCGGCTGCGGGTCGCCACGACCACCGGTGCCGACAACACGGTGACGGTCCTGGAGCGCAGGGAAACCGTGCTGGCACCCGTCGGCTCGCTCGGTGGACTGGGGAAGGGGGAACGGATCTACGCCGTGCGCTTCCTCGGCCCGACGGGGTACGTGGTGACGTTCCGGGAGACCGATCCGCTGTACACCCTCGATCTCGGTGACCCGGCCGCGCCGCGAGCCACCGGCGAGCTGAAGATCACCGGCTACTCGGCCTACCTGCACAGCGTGGGCCCGGACCGGTTGCTCGGCGTCGGCCAGGAAGCCGATCAGCAGGGCCGGGTCCTCGGCCTGCAGGTATCGCTGTTCGACGTCGGTGATGCCGCCCGCCCGGCGCGCCTCACGCAGTACCGGATCGCCGGGGACATGGCACAGGTCGAGTCCGATTCGCATGCCTTCCTGTACTGGCAGCCGAGCGGCCTGCTCGTGTTGCCAACGCACACCGACGCGCTCGTGCTCCGCCTCGCCGGTGACGCGTTCACCGAAGTCGGCACCATCGGGCACAGCACGCCGGTGCTGCGCTCGCTGGTCATCGGGAGTGCACTGTGGACGGTGTCGCAGGACGGGATCCAGATCCACGACGCCACCCGGCTCACACCACTGGGCTCGATCGTGTTCGGTTAGCCGCGGTTGCCCGCGAACACGCCGTGCTCGGTGACCACGGCCGTGATCAGCTCCACCGGGGTGACGTCGAAGGCCGGGTTGAACACGGCGGCGCCCTCCGGGGCTACGGCGGTGCCGGCGACATGCGTGATCTCCGTTGCGGCGCGTTCCTCGATGACGATCGCGCTGCCGTCGGCCAGCGTTGTGTCCACTGTGGATGACGGCGCGACGACGATGAACGGCACCCCGTGCCGCGCGGCAGCCAGCGCCAGCCCGTAGGTGCCGATCTTGTTGGCCACGTCACCGTTCGCGGCAAT
This sequence comes from Saccharomonospora sp. NPDC046836, assembly GCF_040645195.1. Lineage (NCBI taxonomy): Bacteria > Bacillati > Actinomycetota > Actinomycetes > Pseudonocardiales > Pseudonocardiaceae > Saccharomonospora > Saccharomonospora sp. NPDC046836. The sequence continues at coordinate 245,265 of NZ_JBEYXW010000004.1, read as the reverse complement.
GCGGTCGGCGCCTACGACGGCGCAGTCGACGAGCCCGCGGGCGAGGGCAGCCGCGGCGGCCGAGTCCGGTAGCAACCGGTAGGGCACGCCAGCCTCCGCGAGCTCCCATGCGGTGAGCCGGGCGCCCTGCAACAGTGGCCGGGTCTCGTCGGCCAGCACGTACTCGACCTGTCCCGCGGCGTGCAGGTGCCAGACGACGCCGAGCGCCGTTCCCCAGTCGACCGCGGCGAGCCGGCCGGTGTTGCAGTGCGTGAGCAGGCGCAGTGGCCGCCTGGCGCACAGCTCCAGCAGGAGGTCGGCGGCGTGCCGGGACGCGATGCGGTTGACGCGCTCGTCCTCGGTGAGCATCGCCTGCGCCTCGGCCAGCACGGCGTCGGCGCCGCCGGGTAGTGCCGCGAGCGCGCGCTCGACGCCCCAGCGCAGGTTGGCCGCGGTCGGTCGTGCCGTGGCGAGCCGCTCGGCGTCGGCGCGGATGGCTTCCGTCGCCGTGCCCCGCGTCCGGGCCGACAGCGCGACGCCGAGCGCGCCCGCCGCGCCGAGTGCGGGGGCCCCGCGCACCGCGAGCCGCTGGATCGCGCCTATCAGCTCGTCGACCGTGCGCAGCCGTAGCAGGCGATACTCCGCGGGCAGGGCGCACTGGTCGACGATCACGATCGCGTCGGTGTCCCAGTCGATCGTCCGAGTCACACCGCCCATTGTCCACCCCACCGGGTCTTCATTACCGTCTTCCGATAACAGAGCTGTCGTGCTCACCGGAGGTGTGTGATGGCAGGTCGTACGAAGTACCTGTTGGACGAGGCGGACATGCCGACGCGGTGGTACAACATCGTGCCCGACCTGCCGGAGCCGCCGCCCCCGCCGCTGCACCCGGCAACGCGCGAGCCGGTCGGCCCCGCCGACCTCGCCCCGCTGTTCCCGCAGGCGCTCATCGCGCAGGAGGTCAGCGGCGAGCGCTATATCGACATTCCCGGCGAGGTGCTCGACGTCTACGGGCTGTGGCGGCCCTCGCCGCTGTTCCGTGCGCGCCGCCTCGAGCAGGCGCTCGGCACCCCGGCCCGCATCTACTACAAGTACGAGGGCGTGAGCCCGGTCGGCTCGCACAAACCCAACACCGCGGTGCCGCAGGCGTTCTACAACGCGGCCGAGGGCGTGACCCGGCTGACCACCGAGACCGGCGCCGGGCAGTGGGGCAGCGCGCTGGCCTTCGCCTGCGCCACCTTCGGCCTCGACTGCGAGGTGTGGCAGGTGCGCGCCTCCTACGACCAGAAGCCGTACCGCAAGATCATGATGGAGACGTTCGGGGCGACCGTGCACCCGAGCCCTTCCGACCTCACCGAATCCGGGCGCAAGGTGCTCGCCGTGGACCCGGACTCCACCGGCAGCCTCGGGATCGCCATCAGTGAGGCCGTCGAGCAGGCCGCGGCCGACCCCAGCGCGCGGTATGCGCTCGGCAGCGTGCTCAACCACGTTCTGCTGCACCAGACGGTGATCGGCGAGGAGGCGCTGCAGCAGTTCCGGCTCGCCGAGGACACGCCCGATGTCATCGTCGGCTGCACCGGAGGCGGTTCCAACTTCGCTGGCCTGATGTTCCCGTTCCTGCGGGAGAAGCTGGCAGGCCGGATGTCCCCGGAGATCCGCGCCGTCGAACCCGCCGCCTGCCCCACACTGACCCGCGGCCGCTACGCCTACGATTTCGGCGACACCGCCGGGCTGACCCCGTTGCTGAAGATGCACACACTGGGGCACGAGTTCATCCCCGCGCCCATTCACGCCGGTGGCCTGCGCTACCACGGCATGTCGCCGCTGCTGTCGCACATCTACGAGCTCGGGCTGCTGGAGGCCGTCGCCGTGCCACAGCAGGAATGTTTCGCCGCCGGGGTGCGGTTCGCCCGTGCCGAGGGCATCATCGCCGCGCCGGAGCCGACGCACGCGCTCGCAGTCTGTATCCGGGAAGCGTTGCGGTGCAAGGAAACCGGCGAGGAGAAGGTGATACTGACGGCGTTGTGCGGGCACGCGCACCTCGACCTGCCCGCCTACCAGGCCTACCTCAGCGGACAGCTGGTGGACAACGAGCTGTCCGCGGAGACGCTGGCCGCCTCGCTGGCCGGTCTTCCCTGACCAACCGTGATCTCTCGATTCGGTGAGACGATCGAGGGCATGGGTGAGGTGCCTGACGAGGATCGAGTGTTTCCGGTGCGGTTCGTGCCCTATGGGGTGGCGGGGTGGACCGGGTCGCGGCGGCTGGATTTCTGGCAGCGCAGCTCTGATCAGTCCCGCGCCAATCAGGTGTGGCTTGGGCACGGTTCGAAGTCCGGGAGCGTGGTGGTCGGTACGTTCGACCCGCGAGATCGGTTGGCCGGCAGTCGTGATCTCGCTGAGGAGTTGGTGATCAAGCTGGTGAATATCGGTCTTCCGGGGCCGGACGTGCCGAGACCCGCCGGTTTCGGGCGGCGGCTGGTGCGGCATGCCATGGACCTGGTTGCCCAGCGCGAGAATTGGCCAACTGTGCCGGTCACCGTTGACGGCGGGCCGGCGCACCTGCGGTACCAACGGTTCGCGGCCGGCTGGGCCGGCACGGTCGAGGGTTACTCGCTCGGCGCTTTCGGCACAGGCGACCGGCCGGCCCAGCTGGCGCTCGTGCGGGTGGCGGACACCTCGGCCTACGGGTTCGATGTGGCGGCGGGCGTACGGCTCGCCGACCTGACGGCGGATGAGGACTGGGTCTGCCCGGGCGACTGGCATCCCGACCATCAGCCGCTGCTCTGAGGTGTGTGGTCTTCCCTGACCAACTGGACCTCCAGCGCGGTGGAGGTTGCACCGTGGTCGCATGACACAGACGCAGGCCCGTGGGCGGGTGTTGTGGACGCCCGAGCATCGATCCACCACCGCGGGCCTGCTCCTGACCGTCACGCTCATCGCCTTCGAGAACATGGGCGTTGCCACGGCGATGCCGACGCTGGTCGCCGATCTCGACGGCGAGCGCCTCTATTCGTGGCCGTTCACCGCGTTCCTCGTCGCCAGCGTTGTCGCCACGGTGGTCTCCGGCCGCGTATGCGACCGGCGTGGGCCCGCGCCGTCCCTGCTCGCCGGTCCGGCCGTCTTCCTCGCCGGACTGCTCGTCGCCGGTTTCGCCCCGGCCATGGGTGTGCTGCTGCTCGGCCGGTTCCTGCAGGGCCTCGGCACCGGGACGCTGCTGGTGGCCACCTCGGTGCTCATCGCCGCCGTCTACACCGACAGGGAGCGGCCCGTCGTCTACGGCGCCAACGCCGCCGCCTGGGTGCTGCCCGCGGTCATCGGGCCGTCGGTTGCAGGGGTCGTCACGGAGCGGTTCGGCTGGCGCTGGGTCTTCCTCGGCCTCGTACCGCTGGTGGTGCTCGGCGTCGCGCTGCTCGTGCCGGTGACCCGCAGGCTCGCGCGGCACGTACCGGGCGAGCGGCAGCGCCGTGCCGGTGTCCCCGCCGCGGTCACCGTCGCGCTCGGCATCGCGGCGCTCACCTGGGCCGCGCAGCACCCGTCCGGCGCGGCGCCGGTCTACGGCGTGATGGGCCTGGCCGCCATCGGTCTTGGGCTGCGCAGGCTGCTGCCCGCAGGCACGCTGACCGCCCGGCCCGGCCTGCCCGCCGTGGTAGCCGCGCGCGGGCTGCTCGCCGGCGCCTTCGCCGGGATGGAGGCGTACCTGCCGCTGACCATGATCGGCGTGCACGGATACAGCCTCGCGCTCGCCGGGCTGCCGCTCACCGTCGTCGCGGTCAGCTGGTCGATCGCCTCCGCCATACAGGGCCGTCATCCGGACTGGCGGCGGGAGATGCTGCTCCGCACCGGGTTCGTGCTGGTCGCGGTCGGCCTACTGCTGCTGACGGCTGTGTCCCAGCCATGGTGCCCTGCCTGGGTGGCGTTCGCCGGCGCCGCGGTGGGCGGGGGCGGCATGGGCATCGCGCTGCCGTCGGTCTCGGTCCTGCTGCTGCGCCTGTCACCGGTCGCCGAGCGTGGCTTCAACACCTCCGCCATGCAGCTCGGTGACTGGGTCACCTCCGCGCTGGCGATCGGCTTCGGGGGTGTACTGCTGGGCCTGCTCGCCTCGGCGGAGCAACCCGGTCCCGCTGTCGCCGTACTCGGTCTGACCCTGGCCGCCATGGCCGTGACCGGCGCCCTGCTGACCGGTAGGGAGGCGAGGTGAGCAGTGCCCCAGCCGACGCGAGCGGCGTCCGACTACCCTGGACAGGCGATGACCTACCTCGACCATGCGGCAACGACCCCCATGTTGCCCGACGCCGTCGCGGCGATGACCGAAGCGCTGTCCACCGTGGGCAATGCTTCCTCGCTGCATTCCTCGGGCCGCCGGGCCCGGCGGATGGTGGAGGAGGCTCGTGAGGTCGTCGCCGAGGCGCTCGGGGCGCGCCCGTCGGAGGTGATCTTCACCGGCGGGGGCACCGAGAGTGACAACCTCGCCGTCAAGGGGATCTACTGGGCCCGCCACACTGCCCACCCGTCCCGGCGCCGCGTGCTGGTCAGCGCGGTGGAACACCATGCGGTGCTCGACGCCGTCGGCTGGCTCGCCGAGCATGCCGGTGCCGAGGTCACCTGGCTTGCCGTGGACCGTTATGGCCGGGTACTGCCCGAGACGCTGCGGGCGGCGATCGAGTCCGACCCCACCGACATCGCGCTGGCCACCATCATGTGGGCCAACAACGAGGTCGGGACCATGAACCCGTTGCCCGAGCTCACCGCGCTCTGCGCCGAGCACGGCATCCCGCTGCACACCGATGCCGTGCAGGCGGTCGGCGCCGTCGAGGTGGACTTCGCCGCGAGCGGCGCGAACGCACTGACCGTGACCGGGCACAAGCTCGGCGGCCCCTACGGTGTCGGCGCGCTGCTGCTGGACCGTGACACCGCGTGCGTGCCGTTGCTGCACGGTGGCGGGCAGGAGCGCGAGGTGCGCTCGGGCACCCTCGACGTGCCGGCCATCCACGCCTTCGCGACCGCCGTACGGACGAGCGTGCGGCACCAGCCCGCGACGTTCGACAAGCTCGGCAAGCTGCGCGACGACCTGATCGCCGCCGTGCTGCACGCGGTGCCCGACGCCATTCTCAACGGCGCACCGACCGACGGCTCGGTCCCAAGGCTGCCCGGGATCGCCCACTTCACGTTCCCCGGCTGCGCCGGAGACAGCCTGCTGATGCTGCTCGACGCCAAGGGCATCGAGTGCTCGACCGGATCGGCGTGCACCGCTGGCGTGGCGGAACCGAGCCACGTGCTGCTGGCGATGGGCGCCGATGCGGCATCGGCACGCGGTTCGTTGCGGTTCTCCCTCGGGCACACCTCGACGCCCGACGACGTCGACGCGCTCGCCCGCGAGGTGCGCGCGGTGGTGGACAGGGCCCGGCAAGCCGGCCTGGCCGGCATGCGCAAGCAGAAGCAGGAGGTGTAGGCAATGCGCGTTCTGGCCGCGATGAGCGGGGGAGTGGACTCTGCGGTGGCCGCCGCACGTGCCGTCGCTGCCGGGCACGACGTGACCGGCGTGCATCTCGCGCTGTCGGCCAAACCCGGCACACTGCGCACCGGTTCGCGAGGCTGCTGCACCATCGAGGACGCGCACGACGCGCGCCGCGCGGCGGACATCCTCGGCATCCCGTTCTACGTCTGGGACTTCGCCGAGCGGTTCACCGAGGAGGTGGTGGAAACCTTCGTCGGGGAGTACGCCGCCGGCCGCACGCCCAACCCCTGCGTCACGTGCAACGAGAAGATCAAGTTCGAGGCGTTGCTGGACAAGGCGATGGCGCTCGGCTTCGACGCCGTGTGCACGGGCCACTATGCGCGGCTGTCCGTTGTGGACGGAGTACCGCAGTTGCGGCGCAGTGCCGATGCGGACAAGGACCAGTCCTACGTGCTCGCCTCGCTCACGCCGGAGCAGCTGCGGCACGCCATGTTCCCCCTCGGCGGCGACCGCAAGCCGGACGTGCGTGTCGAGGCAGCCGAGCGCGGCCTCGCCGTCGCGGCCAAGCCCGACAGCCACGACATCTGCTTCATTCCGGATGGCGACACCCGGAAGTTCCTCGAGTCCCGGCTCGGCGAGCGGCCTGGTGACCTCGTCGACGCCGAGTCCGGTGCCGTGCTCGGCAAGCACACCGGCGTGCACGGGTTCACGATCGGCCAGCGCAAGGGCCTCGGCATCGATGCGCCCGCCGCGGACGGCAGGCCACGGTACGTGCTCGCGCTGGAGCCGGTGTCGGGCACGGTGAAGGTCGGTCCGTCACGGGACCTGGCGGTGCAGCGCATCGAGGCCGACCGGCCGATCTGGCCGAGTGGGCGGCCACTGGCTGGGCCGACGGAGTGCGTTGTGCAGGTGCGTGCACACGGCGGCATCGCACCCGCGGTGGCAGAGGCGGTCGACGGTGGGGTGAGTCTCCAGCTGCGCGAGCCGCTGCGCGGGGTGGCGCCCGGTCAGGTGGCGGTGTTGTACGGACCGGACGCCGATGCCGGCGACCTGGTGCTCGGGAGTGCGAAGATCGCGGCCACGGCGTAGACACGCTTCCCCCGCCGCGGGAGAAGTAGATCGAGGCGATCACGGCGGTCGTGGTGGTCGAGGACGAGGTGACAGAGGACGAGCTCATCGGCCACGTCAAGGGCGGGCTTGCCGCTTTCAAGGTGCCCAAGGCGGTGCGTTTCGTCGAGGACCTTCCCCGCAACGCCTCCGGCAAGGTCCTGAAGCGGGGGCTACGCGACCGCTTCGCGGCCAGCTGACCTACCGCAGGACCTCGACGGTGACGGAGGGGTACCGCCGGCTGAATCCGGTGTCGAGAGTTACGAGTGTGAGGCCGGCCGCTTGCGCGAACGCGGCCAGATAGTCGTCAGTCCAGAGCTTGTGGCTGTTGTCGTCACGTGCGGACAGCGCCCGCCATGCCGGCTCGACCTGTGCTGGTTCGCCAGCCCATTGGACTCGTTCATCGGTCCTGAGCTGGTCGATGACCTTCCAGGCATCCGCCCGGGCGAGCACGTCCTCGCCCATGACGGCAGCGTTGGACAGTAGTCGCAGCAACCCCATCTGCGTGACACGGCAGAGCCGGAGTTCGTCGCTTTGTTCGCTGAACCACGCTGCAACCTGGGGATGGCGGGCATGCCCTGTCCACACCGCCGCCAGCCACACACCTACATCGAGCAGCATCAGTGGTTACCGTATTTTCCGGCATCCTCGGCGGCGACGATCGCTTCGATCTCGGCGTTGGTGAGGTCGACCTTTCCTGGTCGTGTGCTGCCCACCAAGGGCAGCTGGACACGCGCGCGCTTGACTGGCCCTGTCACATTGCCCAGTTCATGCGTGACGGCACGTGTAAGGAAGTCTTTGAGAGTCTCCCCGCGGGCTGCGGCTTCGGCCTTGGCGGCTCGAAGGAGCTCAGTCGGGAGGTGGACCGTGGTGCGCATAAAAGCATATTAGCAGCTCATGATTGGCGTGAGCCAGTTCCGCTGCGTGCCTTGCCGCCTGGCGCCGCCTACCCTGGCGGGCACGGACCCGGCACCGCTTCCCTGAGGAGCCGCCATGGACCGGCAGGCCGCGGCACAACGCACGCCCGTACCAGACAGATTGGACCGCCCCGTCATTGTGACGGGGCTCGTGGTGGTTGCCGGGCTCATCATGGTGGTGCTCGACACGACCATCGTCAACGTCGCCATCGACACGCTGAGCAGGCAGCTCGCCGCGCCACTGTCGACGACGCAGTGGGTGATCACCGGTTACCTGCTGGCCGTCGGTCTCGTCATCCCGCTCACCGGGTGGGCCATCGACCGGTTCGGCGCCAAGCGGGTGTGGATCACGTCCCTGGTGCTGTTCACCGCGGGCTCTGCGTTGTGCGCGCTGGCGTGGTCCATGGAAAGCCTCATCGTGTTCCGCATCCTGCAGGGCCTCGGCGGCGGGATGTTGCTGCCCGGCGGGCAGACGATCATCGCAAGGTCGGCGGGTCCCCAGCGGATGGGCAGGGCGATGAGCATCATCGGCGTGCCGATGCTGCTCGGTCCGGTGCTCGGGCCCGTCGTTGGTGGCCTGATCGTCGAGTACGTGAGCTGGCACTGGATCTTCCTCGTCAACGTGCCCGTCGGCATCCTCGCGGTGGCGCTCGCCGTGTGGCGGCTGCCCGGCGGCGGACAGCTGCCGGAGCCGGGGCGCCTCGATCTGCGCGGCCTGCTGTTGCTCTCCGGCGGGCTCATCTGCCTGCTCTACGGCCTGTCGCGGGCCAGCACGCAGGGCGGGTTCGGCGGCTGGGGCGTGCTCGGCTGGCTGCTCGCCGGTGCCGCCGGGGTGGCGTTGTTCAGCCTGCACAGCCTGCGAAGGGGTGCCGCCTCGATCATCGACGTGCGGCTGTTCGTCAACCGGTACTTCGCCGCGGGCTCAGTGATGATCTTCCTGGTCGCGATGACGCTGTTCGGCGGGATGCTGTTGCTGCCGCTGTACTACCAGGCCGTCCGCGGTGAAGGCGCGCTCAACGCGGGCCTGCTGCTGGCCCCGCAGGGCCTCGGCGCCATGCTGGTGATGCCGGTGGCCGGCAGGCTGACCGATCGGATCGGCGCGGGTTACGTCGTGCCGGTGGGGATCGTGCTCGCGTTGCTCGGCACGCTGCCGTTCACCCAGGTCGGCGCCAACACCTCCTACGCCCTGCTCGGTGGGGCGCTGTTCGTACGCGGGCTCGGCATCGGCGCGGTCATGATGCCGACCTTCGCCGCCGCGTACTCCCGGCTGAGCAACGAAGCGGTGTCGCGAGCCGCCCCCACGCTGACCGCGCTGCAGCAGGTCGGCGCCTCACTGGGCAGCGCATTGCTGGTGACGATGCTCACCCAGCGGATCACGCAGCTGTTCACCCAGCACGGCCTTGCCGCCTCCGGTGCGGGAGCCGACGCGCTCGGCTCGGTGCCGCCCCAGCTGCTCCCGCGGGTGGCGCCCCTACTGGCGGACTCCTTCGGTTTCGCGTTCTGGGTGGCGTTCTTCCTGACCGTCGCGTTGTTCGTGCCCGCGCTGCTCCTGCCGAGGTACCGCAAGCGCGTTCAGGCAGAGGTGCCCAGCGTGTAGTGCCGTACGCCCTCGACGTCGGTCGTGGCCAGCTTGCCCTGGAATACCAGCAGATCCAGGTGCGCGCCGGATTCGAGCACGGCCAGCATCTGGTTGAACGGGTCGAGCGCGGTCAGCGCGTGCGCACGCCGCGTCCAGGTCAGCCGCAACGCCGATTCGTACGCCGTCTGTGCGCCCTGCGCGATGGTTTCGCCGATCTCGTCGAGTCGCTGCCTGTGATGGTCGAGCAGCTCGTCCACCCGCGCGTGCACGCTCGGTGAGACGGGGCCGTGCGCGGGCAGCATCCGCATGTCGGGCATCTCGCGGACGAGCCGGAGCGAGCCGAGGTAGTCGCGCAGCGGCAGCTCGGCCGGCGCAGCCTCGAACCCGATCGACGGGGTGATGTGCGGCAGCACGTGGTCGCCGGAGAACAGCAGGTTCGCTGCCCCGTCGGCGAAGACGACGTGTCCCGTGGTGTGGCCGGGGGTGTGCACCACGTCCAGCTCGCGGCCCGGCAGCACGGTGCGCGTGCCTGGCGTGAGCCACTCGTCGGGCGCCTCCCAGAAGCTTTCCTCGGTGTCGGGGAGCCGCTCGGCGAAGACCCTCTCCAGTTCGGTGATCACCGGCTGGGCACCTGCCCGGTGCAGCAACCGCACCTGCCGGTGCATTGCCGGGGTGCCCGGTTCGCTGGCGAGCTTCAGCGAGGGCTCCTCCAGCTTGCCCAGCGCGATCCGCACACCGAACTTGCGGCGCAACGCGACCGCCAGCGTGTAGTGGTCGCGATGGACGTGGGTCACCAGGAACTGGCCGACGTCCCCGAGTCCGGCACCGAGGCCGGCCAGCGCCGTCTCCAACTGTGCGTGTGCGGTGTCGATTGCCCAGCCCGAGTCGATGAGCACGAGTGAGTCACCGTCGGTGAGTGCGTAGACGTTGACGGCGCGCAGTGCGTCGTTGGGCAGCGGCAACGGGATCCGGTAGACACCGGGCGCCACCGCGTAGATGCCCGGTTCGGTCCAGTGGCGGCTGGTTTCGTCCTCGAGTGGTTCCACGCCTGACCTCGCTGTGGTTGAACCTGGTTCTCCTTCGAGCAATTCCTCGATCAGAACAGGTCCAGCCCGCCGGCAGGAGGGTCCTGAGACACAGGTCACCGAGCAAACGCTCAGTCAGTCGCTACCGCTCTCGTTGATCAACCGGTCGAGCTCCCGCCGCAGCAACCCGAGCCGTGCGTCGGCGAGTAGCGGGATCTCGCGCCGTCTGCGGCGCACCGCGGTCGGGTCGATCTCCACGACCAGGAGCGACTCCTCCCAGCTCGGCGCCGTCGCCACCACCGAGCCCCACGGGTCGAGAACGCGCGAGCCGCCCCAGAACCGGACACCCGCCTCGTCACCGACCCGGTTGACGAACACCACCCAGCACTGCTGCATGCGTGCGGTGAACGTCAGCAGGTCGTGCCAGTACTCGGCCGGATCGAACGAGCCGCCGGTGAGCTTGGCGGCGCTGTTGGCCGGCACGATCAGCAGCTCGGCGCCGTCCTGGGCCGCCAGCCACGGCAGCATCGGCTGCCAGGCGTCGTTGCAGATCAGCGTCGCGAACCGGCCGAACCGGCTGTCGAAGGCACGCATGTGCTGGCCGGGGCTGGCGTGCTTGCGCTCCTCCCACAGCAGGTAGTTCGGCAGGTAGAGCTTGCGGTGGTTGTGGACGACCTGACCGTCCGACAGGTACAGCGCGGAGTTGTGCCTGCGGATCCGGCCGTCCTCCAGCAGCCCGATGACCACGTCCGGGCCATGCCGCGACAGGTCGGCGAGACGAGAGTCGTCCGGCCACAGCGAGATGTCGTCCGCGAGCTGGCCCAGCGCGTAGCCCGTCAGGCTGAGTTCGGGAAAGACCACCAGGTCGGCGTCCTCGGCTGCGGCATCCTTGATGATGCGCTCGGTATCCGCCAGGTTCCCGTCCACGTCACCGAGCCGGCAGTCCGTCTGCGCGAGTGCCACCCTCATGCGTCTCACCTCCTTCGTACGCAAGCGATCCGTAGTTGCAAGGTACTCCGGGGGCAGCACCCTCCCGTGGGCACGAGGACCTGGAGAAGAATCGGACCCGTGAGTGAGCAGACCTGGCCGCGTGGCGCGGCCACCGGCATCGGCTCGATGCCTGGTACCGACGCAGCCGAAGCGGCGACGATCGTCATCGGCGAGCTGCCCGAGTTCCCGAACCTGCCCGAACTGCCCGAGCGCGGCCTCGGTGCCGACACCATCGGCCGCGCCGCGGGGCTGCTGGTCGACCTCGCCGCCGAGGTGGTGCCCAGCGGCTACCGCGTCGCCGCCCGCCCGGGTAGGGACCACCGGCGTGCGGTGGACCTGCTGCGCTGGGACGTGGACGCGTTCACCGAGGCCGCCGACCGCGCGGGCGCGGCGCCCGCACTCGTGAAGACGCAGGTCGCCGGGCCGTGGACACTGGCGGCCGGCGTGGAGCTGGTGCGCGGGCACCGCGTGCTCACCGACCGCGGAGCCACCCGCGACTTCGCCGCGTCACTGCTCGAAGGCCTTGCTGGGCACGTCGCGGAACTCGCCGAGCGCACCGGAGCCGGGGTGGTCGTACAGCTCGACGAGCCGACGCTGCCCGCCGTGCTGGCCGGTGCGCTGCCAACCGCATCGGGGTACGGCATGGTGGCCGCGGTGCCGGAGCCGGATGCGCAGCAGCTGCTCGCGACGGTCGTGGCCGGTGCGGAGAAGATCACCGGCCACCCGGTGATCGTGCATTGCTGCGCGCCACGGCCACCCGTTGCCCTGCTGCGGGCCGCAGGCGCCGGTGCGCTCGCCATCGACGCCACGCTGCTCGACGGTGCGCCCGGCGCGCTGCTCGATGAGCTGGGCGAGGCCTGGGACAGCGGCACCGAGCTCCTCCTCGGCCTGGTGCCTGGTGTCGCGCCCGCCACCCCGCCCGGCCTGCATGATGTGGCGGGGCCCGCGCTGCGACTGGTCGACAGGCTGGGGTTCAACCGCGCCATTCTCGGTGACCGCGCCGTGCCGACACCGGTGTGCGGGCTGGCTGGCGCGACGGGCGAGTGGCTGCGCCGGGCGCTGTCGCTCACGCGCGATCTGGGCAAAGCGTTCGTGGAGCCGCCGGAAGGCTGGTAGGACTTCGAGGATGGGATTCTTGCGGCGGCACCGCCGAGGCACGGACGATCCGCCCGACCCGCGCACCCCATGGCCGGAACAGCCTGTGCCAGCCGATCCGCGGGCCGCGGCGGCCGAGTTCTGGCGACACTGGGACGAACTGCTGCCCGAGATCAGCGCCGCGCTCGGGGAGGGCAACCCGCAGGCCGCGGAGACCCTGTTGTGCGAGGCGGTTGCGCGCGTGCACCCGGACCTGCAGTTCTCCCTCGACCGCGGCCAGCGCGCCATTTACGCGCTCGTCGTCAGCGGGCAGGAGGATCCCGCGTTGCGCGCCTACACCGACGCATGGAAGGCGGCCGCGCCGGCCGATAACGCGATCTGGGAGTACCACGACTCTGTGCCCCCGGTGCCGGATCCCACCGAGGTCACCGTCAACGTCGGCGAACACCGGATCGCGCTCGCCGACGTCCGGATCGTCGCGCAGGTCGACGAGGCTGAGCAGGTCGTGGACGTCGCCGTGCATCACCCGGCACTGGGGGAGCTGCCGGAGCCCGCCCGCGACGCGCTGACCTTCCTGCCACTGGACGCCACGCTCGGCGAGCGGCTGGCCGCCGAACGGCTGCGTCGCGTGGAGACCGCCGTGGCCGAACCGTCGGGCGCGATCACACTGCTGGAGTTCCGGGAGCTGGTCCGCGGGCTCGGCTGAGGTGTTGCGGGGGCGACCCCCGCAGACCCCACGGCGCGGGCTCCTCGGCCGGGCGGGCGTGGTTGCGTTCGTCAGTGACCAGCACGCGCGAGTCCCCCGTTCCGGTGCGCGAGTCCCCCGTTCCGGCGTGCGAGTTGCCCGCTCTGGTGCGCGAGTCCCCCGCTCTGGCGCGCGGCGGCCTCGTGGCTGAGCCTTCATCCGGCTTCTGTCGGTCCCGCTGACTACCCTGTGTGGCTGTGAGCAGTGATGACCTGGCAGCAGGACACGTAGCAGAGGACATCGCCGACGTGCCCGCCGGTGTCCGCGAGCAGCACCACGCCCTCGCCGAGGAGGTGCGCGGGCACCAGTTCCGCTACTACGTACTGGACTCGCCGACGATTTCCGACGGCGAGTTCGACGCGCTGCTGCGCGAACTGGAAGACCTCGAGCGGCAGTATCCGGGCCTGGCCACGCCGGACTCGCCGACGCAGAAGGTCGGCGGCATGTTCTCCACCGAGTTCACCGCGCACGATCACCTCGAGCGCATGCTGAGCCTCGACAACGCTTTCGACCTCGACGAGCTGCGCGCCTGGGTCGACCGTGTCGAGCGCGAGGTCGGTGGGCAGACGCGGTACCTGTGCGAGCTGAAGATCGACGGTCTCGCCATCAACCTGCTCTACGAGAACGGCACGCTCACGCGCGCGCTCACACGCGGCGACGGGCGCACGGGTGAGGACGTCACGCTCAACGTCCGCACGCTGCAGGACGTGCCGGACCGGCTGACCGGCACCGCCGAGTTCCCCGTGCCGGACCGGGTCGAGGTGCGCGGCGAGGTCTACTACCGCGTCGCGGAATTCGCCGACCTCAACGCGCGCTTGGTCGAGGCGGGCAAACCGCCGTTCGCCAACCCGCGCAACGCGGCGGCAGGCTCGCTGCGGCAGAAGGACCCGAAGGTCACCCGCTCCCGCCCGCTGCGGCTGCTCTGCCATGGGCTCGGCAAACGGGACGGCTTCGATCCGGAGCGGCAGTCCGAGGCGTACGACGCCCTCGCCGCGTGGGGGTTGCCGGTCTCGCGGTACAGCAAGGTCATCGACACCGCAGAGGGGCTGGTCGAGCACATCGGCTACTGGGGTGAGCACCGGCACGACGCCGAGTACGAGATCGACGGGGTGGTCATCAAGGTCGATCAGGTCGCCCTGCAGCGCAGGCTCGGTGCGACGTCCCGTGCGCCGCGCTGGGCGATCGCGTTCAAGTACCCGCCCGAGGAGGCCACCACCACGCTGCTGGACATCCGCGTCAACGTCGGGCGCACCGGGCGGGTCACGCCGTATGCGGTGATGGAGCCGGTCAAGGTCGCCGGGTCGACCGTGGCGATGGCGACGTTGCACAACGCGGAGGAGGTCAAGCGCAAGGGCGTCCTGATCGGGGACCGGGTGGTGATCCGCAAGGCGGGTGACGTGATCCCCGAGGTGCTCGGACCGGTCGTGGACGTGCGCACCGGCGACGAGCGGGAGTTCGTGATGCCCGCGCACTGCCCGGAATGCGGCACCCGCCTCGCCTACCAGAAAGAGGGCGACGTCGACATCCGTTGCCCGAACGCACGATCCTGCCCGGCGCAGCTGCGGGAACGGCTGTTCTACCTGGCCAGCCGGAGTGCTTTCGACATCGAGGTGCTCGGCTACGAGGCGGCGAGTGCGCTGCTGCAGGCGGGGGTGCTCACCGATGAGGGCGACGTGTTCGCGCTCGATGAGGAGCAGCTCGGGCAGGTCGAGCTGTTCGTCACCAAGGCGGGCGAACTGTCGGCCAACGGGGTACGTCTGCTGGCGAACCTTGACTCCGCCAAGGACCGTCCACTGTGGAAGGTGATTGTCGCGCTGTCGATCCGGCATGTCGGCCCCACCGCCGCACAGGCGCTGGCGCGGGAGTTCGGCTCCATCGACCGCATCGACAGCGCCACCGAGGAGGAGATCGCCGACGTCGACGGGGTCGGCCCGACGATTGCGCGGGCCGTACGCGAGTGGTTCGCCGTCGACTGGCACCGCGAGATCGTCGAGAAGTGGCGCCGCTCGGGTGTGCGCCTGGCGGAGGAACGTGACGACTCGGTCCCGCGCAATCTGGAGGGACTGTCGATCGTCGTGACCGGGTCGCTGGAGACGTTCTCCCGTGACGAGGCCAAGGAGGCGATCATGGCCCGCGGCGGCAAGGCCGCCGGATCGGTGTCGAAGAAGACGGCGTTCGTGGTCGTTGGCGATGCGCCGGGCTCCAAGTACGACAAGGCGGTCCAGCTCAAGGTGCCCGTGCTGAACGAGAGCGGGTTCCGGGTTCTGCTGGAGCGCGGACCCGACGCGGCGGCCGAGGTCGCCGAGGTCGCGGCAGATGAGTGACGTCCTCGTCCGGGCGGCGCGGCCCGCCGAGTTCGCGGCGCTCGGCGAGCTGACGGTCGCTGCCTACCAGGCGGACGGCCTACTCGGCCACGACGCGGGTGAGTCCTATGCCGCCGAGCTGCGCGCGGCCGCGCACCGGGCCGAGCACGCCGAACTGCTCGTCGCCGTGGCCGACTCGGGGGCGCCGATCGGCACGGTCACGATCGTGCGGGCAGGCACGCCGTATACGGAGATCGCGCGGGATGGCGAGGTGGAGTTCCGGATGCTCGCGGTCGCCGCGGATGCGCGGGGCCGGGGCGTCGGCGCGGCGCTCACGCAGGCCGTACTCGACCGAGCCCGCGCGCTGGCAGCCAGGCGTGTGGTGCTGTGCAGCCTGGAGTCCATGACCACCGCCCACCGGCTCTACGCCCGGCTCGGCTTCCGCCGCCTACCGGAACGCGACTGGGAGCCGGTACCCGGAGTAACCCTGCTGGCGTACTCCCTCGAGTTGTAGCGCGTGATGTCAGCTATCGAGGACAACGGCTACGATGCCGGCGAGGTGGGCCAGCCGCGCCACTTCGGCAGCGCGGAACATCGGCCCGCCTGGGCGGCCCACCAGCAGCACGCGGTCCGGTTTGCCGAGCGGGGTCGCCGCCAGTTCGGTACCGAGCTCCCGCCACGTCTCCGGGATCCACGGTTCCTCGCCGTCCAGCACCGTGGCCCGCTCCAGCGGCAACCACGGCATCTCCTCGATCAGCGTCTCCGGCGCGGCACTCGACGACGCGAGCCGCTGCACCCCGTCGTCGCCGTGCTGTACCACGACGGACCAGCCTGCCCGGATGATCCGCGGCACGCCTTCGGCCAGCAGGTCGAGACCGGATGACGGCTGGGCGGCGATGTCCTCGACCAGTTCCAGCTCGCGGTGGGTGTCCAGCACACCGGCGTAGGGGCGCACGGCATCCACCTCGACACCCTCGACACTCTCCGCGGCGGTGATCAGCGCGTCGGGCAGCCGGCCCGACGGCATCTCGACGACCAGGTCGTCGATGGCGACTCCGCCGCCGCGCTCCACGACGTCGACGCTCAGGATGTCCGCGCCTGCCATACCCAGCGCGGTGGCCACGGCACCGAGGGTCCCGGGACTGTCCGGGAGCTGAACCCGGATCAGGAACGACACTGTGCGCCCCTCTCGGTCCTCGTCGGGCAACACACTGCGCCGAGAACCCGCTGGTGGCGCCTCCCGTGCAGCTTCCTCACCTCATTCAAGCAGCTCACCGCAGCTTTCAGACCTGACGTCTTCTCGGGCACTCCCGCCTTGCCGTGGAGCGCGCGTGCCGGCGGATGATTGTGGCAGAACGAGCGCGGCAAATGCAGCCGCCGACGGCGTGGCCAGATCCACACTGCACCGATAACCCGGTCGAGCCCCGCGCGCCGCACGCCATAGACTGCCGGTGGGAATACCCAGATCCACAACATCCCACTCGCGAATCGAGAAACCCCCACCGGAGTCAGCTGCGTGTCGAACATTTCCCGCGACGAAGTCGCACACCTCGCCAAACTGGCCAGGATGGCCGTCACCGAGGAGGAGCTGGACGTTTTCGCAGGTCAGCTCGATCAGATTTTGGACGCGGTGGCCAAGGTAGGCGAGATCGCCGGGGACGACATCCCGCCCACCTCGCATGCCGTGCCGCTGACCAACGTGTTCCGTGCCGACGAGATCCGTCCCGGCCTGACTCAGGACGAGGCGTTGTCCGGTGCGCCGGCGGTCGAAGAGGGCAGGTTCCGGGTCCCGCGCATCCTGGGGGAAGAACAGTGACTGATCTGACACGGCTCACCGCCGCCGAGCTGGCGGCGCGGATTCACGCCCGCGAACTCACCTCGGTGGAGGTGACGCAGGCGCACCTCGACCGCATCGCCGAGGTCGACAGTGCCGTGAACGCCTTCCTGCACGTCGACACCGAGGGCGCGCTGGACGCGGCTCGCAAGGTGGACGCGGACCTCGCCGAGGGCCACGCTCCGGTCTCGCCGATCGCGGGTGTGCCGTTGGCACTGAAGGACGTTCTCACGACCAAAGGTGTGCCGACCACGTGCGGCTCGAAGACACTGGAGAACTGGGTACCGCCCTACGACGCAACGGTGACGCGCAAGCTGCGCGAGGCCGGTGTCGTCATCCTCGGCAAGACCAACATGGACGAGTTCGCGATGGGCTCCTCCACGGAGAACTCCGCCTACGGCCCCACCCGCAACCCCTGGGACCGCAAGCGCATCCCCGGCGGTTCCGGCGGTGGCTCGTCGGCTTCGCTCGCGGCGTTCGAAGCACCGCTGGCCATCGGGACCGACACCGGTGGCTCCATTCGTCAGCCCGCCTCCGTCACCGGCACCGTCGGCGTGAAGCCGACCTACGGCGGTGTCTCCCGCTACGGGCTCGTGGCGTTCTCCTCCTCGCTCGACCAGGCGGGCCCGTGCGGGCGCACCGTGCTCGACGCCGCGCTGCTGCACGAGGTCATCGCCGGGCACGACCCGCTCGACTCCACCTCCATCGACGCCCCCGTCCCGCCGGTCGTCGCGGCCGCGCGGCAGGGCGCCGAGGGTGACCTCACCGGCGTGAAGATCGGGGTCGTCACCGAGTTCGCCGGTGAGGGTTACCAGCCCGGTGTACTGCGCTCGTTCGAGGCCGCCGTCGCGCAGCTGCGCGAGCTCGGTGCCGAGGTGCTGGAGATCTCGTGCCCGAACTTCACCTACGCGCTGCCCGCGTACTACCTGATCGCGCCCAGCGAGTGCTCCTCGAACCTGGCCCGGTTCGACGCGATGCGCTACGGCCTGCGCGTGGCCGACGACGGCGCGCACAGCGCCGAGGAGGTCATGTCGCTGACCCGTGAGGCCGGGTTCGGCGCCGAGGTCAAGCGCCGGATCATGCTCGGCACCTACGCGCTGTCCTCGGGCTACTACGACGCCTACTACGGGTCGGCGCAGAAGGTGCGCACGCTGATCACACGCGACTTCGAGGCGGCCTTCGAGCAGGTGGACGTGCTGGTTTCGCCCACGACGCCCACGACGGCCTTCAAGATCGGCGAGCGCGTGGACGACCCGCTCGCGATGTACCTGTCCGACATCTGCTCGATCCCGGCCAACCTGGCGGGCAACGCGGCCATGAGTGTCCCCAGTGGACTGTCCGATGAGGACGGTCTGCCGGTGGGGCTGCAGATCATGGCGCCCGCGCTGGCCGATGACCGGCTCTACCGGGTCGGCGCGGCCTACGAGGTGGCGCGCGGCCCGATCCTGGACCGGATTCCGGAGCTGAAGGGGGAGCCGGCGTGACTGCCCTGGCTGATCTGATGGACTACGCCGAGGTCCTCGAGCGCTACGACCCGGTGCTGGGGCTCGAGGTGCACGTCGAGCTGTCCACCAGGACCAAGATGTTCTGTGGCTGCCCGAACCTCTTCGGCGGGGAGCCCAACACACACGTGTGCCCGACCTGCCTCGGTCTGCCCGGTGCGCTGCCGGTGGTCAACGGCAAGGCGGTGGAGTCGGCGATCCGGATCGGCCTCGCGCTCAACTGCGAGATCGCCGAATGGTGCCGGTTCGCCAGGAAGAACTACTTCTACCCTGACATGCCGAAGAACTTCCAGACCTCGCAGTACGACGAGCCGATCGCGTTCAACGGCTACCTCGACGTGGTGCTCGACGACGGTGAGGTGGTGCGCATCGACATCGAGCGGGCGCACATGGAGGAGGACACCGGCAAGTCGCTGCACGTCGGCGGCGCGACCGGGCGGATCCACGGCGCCGAGCACTCGCTGCTCGACTACAACCGCGCCGGGGTGCCGCTGATCGAGATCGTGACCAAGCCGATCGCCGGCATGGGGGAGCGGGCTCCCGAGGTGGCCCGCGCGTACGTGACCGCGCTGCGTGACCTGCTCCGCGCGATGGACGTCTCGGACGTCCGGATGGATCAGGGTTCGCTGCGCTGCGACGCGAACGTCTCGCTCATGCCCAAGGGCAGCAGCGAGTTCGGCACCCGCACCGAGACGAAGAACGTCAACTCGCTGCGCAGTGTCGAGCGCGCCGTGCGGTACGAGATGACGCGGCAGGCGGCCGTCCTGGCCGGGGGCGGCACGGTGACGCAGGAGACCCGGCACTTCCAGGAAGCCGATGGGAGCACCTCGCCGGGGCGCACCAAGGAAACCGCCGAGGACTACCGGTACTTCCCCGAGCCGGACCTGGTGCCCATCGCGCCGTCCCGCGCGTGGGTTGACCAGCTGCGGGAGACGATCCCGGAGATGCCGTGGGAACGCCGTAAGCGCATCCAGGAGGACTGGAACCTGACCGACGAGGAGCTGCGTGACCTCGTCAACACCGGCGCCGCCGAACTCGTCGCGGCCACGGTCGACGCCGGTGCCGAGCCGGGTGAGGCCCGTAGCTGGTGGGTGCAGTACCTGACGCAACAGGCGAACGCCCGCGAGGTGGAGCTGTCGGACCTCCCGATCACTCCGGCGCAGCTGGCGCGTGTGATCGCGCTCGTCAAGTCCGGGGAGCTGACCAACAAGCTCGCCCGCGAGGTCGTCCAGGGCGTGCTGGCCGGTGAGGGTGAGCCGGACGAGGTCGTGGACAAGCGTGGCCTGAAGGTCGTTTCCGACGACTCCGCGCTGCTCACGGCCGTCGATGAGGCGCTGGCCGCCCAGCCGGACATCGCCGACAAGATCCGCGGCGGCAAGGTGCAGGCCGCCGGCGCGATCGTGGGTGCGGTGATGAAGGCGACCAAGGGCCAGGCGGACGCCAAGCGGGTCCGCGAGCTGATCCTGGAACGGGTCGGCGCCTGAGCCGCGTGTCGTGGCGGGAGTGGCTCGGCCTCGGCGCCGGGCTGCTCGCGCTCGGCTCGCTGTTCCTGCCGTGGACGGTGCTGACGGCGAGTAGCCCGGATGTGCAGGCGGTGCTCGCCGAGCTCCCGGACGGGGACGTGACGCGCTCGGCGTGGAACTCGACGTTCTTCGCCTGGTTCCCGCCGTTGCTGCTACTGGCCACCGGTATCGGCGTGGCCGCGCTCGGTCACGTGCAGTCGGTCCGCAGGGGCGGGCTGCCACAGTTGTGGCTGGTCGCCGCTGCGGTGGCGCTGTTGTCGAGCGTGCTCGGCTGGATGCTGATCGACTGGCAGTTCGGTGGTGACGAGCGTGTCCTGCTAGCCGATGCCGGTGTCACGGTGGCCGCCGGCGCCGGCCGCTATCTCGGCCTGCTCGCCGTCCTGGTCTCGTTCACCGCAGCGATACTGGACGTCCGCGCAGCCCGCACCGAAGCCCGCAAACCTCGCCGCCGCCGCTGAACTCTGGCGCGGGTGCTGGTCACAACGCAACGAACCCAGCGTCCCGCCAAGACAACGAGCAAGCACCGTGGGGCCTGCGGGGGTCGCCCCCGCAATGTCTCAGTCGCGGCCGGAGCCGGAGGCGGGCTGGCGCACGATGAGGACCACCCGGTCGTCGCTGGAAACCGGGTCGCCGCCGTCCTTGTTGACCGTGCCGGCGACGGCGACATCCGGCGTGACCGGATCGAGCGAGCCGAGCCTGCCGTAGCTGGTGCCGTTCTCGCCGTTCATCGTGATCTGCGGTTGTCCGCCGACGGAGCCGTCCTCGGTGAGCGGCAGGTTCTGCACGCTGCCGCTGCCCGAGGTGGCGACAGCGATGACGTCGGTCCAGTCGGCGCAGCCGGTGACGCCGGGTTTGTCGGGCCAGGTCCAGGCCGGGGCCCGCAGCTGCTTGCCCGCTTCGATGCGGTGCAGCGCGTCGGCCGCCGGTGCGCGGTCGGTGACCCACAGCCGGGCGCCGTCGGCGGTCTTGCACAGGCCGCCGGGGCTGTGCAGCCCGGAGGTCAGCACGGGCGAGTCGGATTTCGGGTTGCCGTCGGCGGGCTGGCCGGTCGCGTTGATCCGCAGGACCTTGCCTGCGAGCGAGGCGGGGTCCGCGGCCGCGGCCGCGTCGCCCGCGTTGCCAGTGGCGACCAGCAGCGAACCATGTCCGTCGGCGAGCAGCGCACCACGGTTGCCGTTCGGCCCCTTCGGGATGCCGGTCAGTACCGGTTTGGCCGGCTGGCCCCTGGCGAAGCGCACGACCCGGTTGTCGGTGGGTGTGGTGATGTAGGCGAAGACGAGGCCGTCCTCGCCGTAGCTGGGGGAGAGCGCGAGACCAGTGAGCCCGCCGTCGCCGGTGGCCTCGACGTCGATGGATGCGAACTCCGACTTCTCGGTGCTGGTGCCGACCAGGAACACCCGCCCGCTGCTGCGCTCGGCAGCCAGCGCGGTGACGGTCGAGCCGTCCGTGGGCAGCGCGGCGACGGCGGACACCGTGTCCAGGCAGGTGGCTATCACGGCCTTGTCGAAGTCCTTGCAGCCGTCCGGCGGTGGGACCGGCGTCTGTGACGTGGGCGGCTCGTTCGGCACAGCCTGCGAGCCCGCCTCGGGGACCTCGGGCTGCGGGCCGGCTTCCGGCGTCAGCTCGGGCGCGGGCTCCCACTGCTGGCCGGCGCTGTCGTCGAACTGGGCGCAGCCGGACAGCAGCAGCACGCCACTGGCCAGCACAGCCAGCGGCCACCCGCTGTTCCGGGGCCGTATCCGCACAGTTGTCGAGCGTAGGCGGCCAACCGTGAGCCTCGGGTAAGCGGGTTGGTTCCGGTACGAGACGATGGTGCCCGTGACGATCACGGTGCTTGTTCCCGACGACGACGGTATGGTGGCGCTTTCCGAGGCGGCCGGCGTGCGGCCGGTCCGCTACCAGGTCGGCAAGCCGCTGCCGGACGAGGCTCGCGAGGCCGAGGTGCTGATTCCCGGCGCGGGGGCCGCGCGGGAGGCGAAGGAGCTGCTGAGCCAGCTGCCGAGCCTGCGGCTCATCCAGCTTCTCAGCGCGGGCGCGGAGTCATGGGTGGACATCCTGCCGGACAGCGTGCTGCTGTCGACGTGCCGCGGCGCGCATGGCGGCAGCACGGCCGAATGGGTTGTGGCGGCGATGCTGTCGCTGTATCGCGAGCTCGATGGGTTCGCGCGAGCGCAGCGCTCCAGGGCATGGTCGGTGCGGGTGACCGAGAGCCTGCACGGCAAGCGTGTCCTCGTCATCGGGGCCGGCGACGTGGGCAACCAGCTGCGCCGCAAGCTGGAGCCGTTCGACACCAAGGTCACAATGGTCGGCCTTTCGGCACGGCCCGGCGTGCACGGCGTCGACGAGCTGCGCACGCTGCTTGCCGACAGCGATGCGGTGGTGCTGCTCGTGCCGCTCACCTCACGCACGCGCGGTATGGTCGATGCCGCCTTCCTCGCGGCGATGCCGGACGGTGCCGTGCTCGTGAACGCCTCGCGCGGGCCGGTCGTCGACACCGACGCCCTGCTCGCCGAACTGTCGGCGGAACGGCTGCGTGCCGCGCTGGACGTCACCGAGCCGGAGCCGCTGCCAGAGGACCATCCGTTGTGGACTGCGCCTGGCGTGCTGATCACGCCACACGTGGCCGGATCGGTGCGCGGTGCGAGGCGGCGCTCCTATGCGGTCGCGGTCGCTCAGATCGAGCGTTACGTGCAGGGAGAGCTGCCGGACAACCTCGTGCACGGCGAGTACTGACGCGGCGGCTCAGTCTCGTTTCATGATCGAGCCGCCGAAGTAGTCGTCGTCGTGTGGGTCGCCACCCGCGCGGGACGGGCCACGCTTGGGCTCCGGGTCGGTGCTCACGGGCGGACCGCCAGCGTCGACGATCTCGTCGAGCTCGTGGCCCTCCTGGATCATGGTGTAGGCCTGTCGCATGCCCTCGACGCCGCCCTCGAGCGCGCGGCGGACCTGCGGGTCGTCGAGGAAGCGCCCGCCGGCGATGTCGTTCCAGGACAGGTCGCCGCGGTCGATGCGTTCCTGGAGCTCGCGCAGCTCACGCGGCGCGCCCTTGCTCCGTGCGTGTTCCTCGATCTGCTCGATGTCCTGCTGGGACAGGCTGGTCTGCGGGATCTGCCGTTCGAGTTGTTTGGTCTCGGCAATGGTCTGGTCGAGGTTCAGCTCGGCAGCCTCCAGTTTGACCATCGCCTCCTGGATCTGAGGGCTCATGAACCGGTCGGGGTTCGTCATACGGGTTGCCTCCCATCAACTGGCCGCCAGGGTAGTGCAGTCCTCAGCTCGGTTCTGTGCCGAACTCCGCGAGTAGCCCGCATAGAGCCACGCAGGTTCCAGCGCTGACAGTCGTTGCCGCACATCACATCTGTTCGCTCGTGCCCAGTCTGCAGTCACGGTGCTTTCCGTGCTCTGTCGGCGGCGATGTTACGCACGCGCTTGGTACGGCCAACGGAGCTGAGCAGTTCCAGCGTATCGCGGGAGGAGACTTCGGTGGCGAGCTTGCGTTGCAGCCAGTCAGTGGCTGCTGCGATGTCGTCAGCGGATGGCGTAATGCCTTCCGCGGCACGAAGGAAAAGGGTCCACTCCGCGACCCGTCTCCGGGTGAAGTCGACGCCGTCGAACACGTCCGACAAACCCCGCGCCCACTCGGTGAAGGCGCTGGAGGAACCCATGGCTCCGGCCGTGCGGTCGACGTGCTTGGTCACCGCTGCCTCCGACATGACTTTGTCGTTGTCGCCCAGCACTGCTGTGAGCACTACCCGCTCCTCGGCAGCCGAGGTCGCCGCGAGTGCGTCCAGATAGAACTGGTAGCGCAGATGCTCGTCCGCCAGCAACGCCTGCGTTTCGGGTGCTGCCGTGCCGACGATTCTCCGGAGAGTTGCGATCACGTCAGGTGATGTCATGGTCGGCCTATCCGTTGTTCCGATGCCAGCGCATGTACCTGCCGATGGCATCTCGGATTTCGTTGCGGTTGTTCTCGACGACCTCTCGCTGACGACGTGTCAGTTCTGGATCACCTTCCAGCGGGTGACCGTTCTGGCCGATTCTTGTCTCAGTACCGCCGCCTTGCACGTGTGCGTGTGGTGGTGGGTGGTCGTTCGAGTGAATGAGGATGCGAATGCCGCGTTCGTTGACGACCGTGCCTACCGGGCTATCGTCTCCCGGCCCACATTCCCTGGTCGCGGCCAGGCCCAGCGGATCGATCCAGCTCAGTGGATTCGGCACATAGGCATGAGGGTTTGGTCCGCCTGCAAGGCCAAGCGGATCGGTAGCGCCGTAACGTGCCGTTTCAGGCTGGTAGTACCGGAAATAGTTGTAATGCCAGCCGGTTTCGGGGTCGTGATACTGGCCGGGGAAGCGCCATGGCGTTCGGGCCTGTTCGTTCGTCAACGGGAAGCCCCACAGCGTGGTCTCACCACAACGGTGAACTTCACCTTGCGGGCTCACCAGCTCGGTGGGCGCACCGATCAAATCTGTCACGATCGAGTAGAAGGTCTCGTCGATTCGGCTCTGCTCGCCATCGTCCGACGCGGCCCGCTCATACTGAGTGAGCAGATTATGCCCGCCCGGTCGGAATTCCCACGTTATTACCCTGCCTGTGGACTGCGACTCCTCCGCGATCGTTTTGCCGTCCCAAGCGAAGTCGGTTTGCTCAATGCACTGTATGCCATCGGAACTCCACCGTTGCTTGGCTATTCGGCGGCCGAGCGCGTCGTAAAGGTATCGCCATTGGCTCCCATCGGGGGTGAGCACGCTGAGCAGGCGGTCCTCGGCATCCCAGTTAAATGCCCATCCCCGTTGGTCTGACCGTTGGTTCAGGAGGACACGCGTCACCATGCGTCCTTGGCGGTCGTGCCCATACCGGTACAGTCCTGCTTCACTGATGAGCGTTCCCTGGTACGTCCGCGCACCTTGCGGACTCGTATCGCTTCCCGGCCATGCGGCGACCCGGATGTTGCCCGTCGCATCGTATTCGTATAGTTCTGCGCCCAGTTTCCGACGCACAGCCGTTGGCCTGCCGAGACGGTCCATGATGAAATCGCGGCTGCCACCGAAACGATCGGCGACAGCAGTGATATGGCCGTCTGCGCGGTAGCTGTAACTACGCTGTTGAACTGCGTGGCCGAGTGCTGTAGATGCGTTTGCGGCAGCTGGGCGGAATACGGTTTGGCTGGCTAGCCTGCCGTTCGGGTCCCATTCCTGCCCGAGGATCGATGTCTGGTCAAGTTGACGCTGCACCTCGTGACCGTCTGCGTCATAGCTGAATGTCAACGTACGCCCAGCGGTTCGCATGGAAATGGGTCGACCGTCGGCATCGTAATCCCAGTCGGCAACAGTTCCTGACGGCGTTTGGCGCACCGTACGCCTGCCCAGTAGGTCATAGGCCGACGACACGGTACGCCCATTAATCGTCTCAGCCACCACCCGTCCGCAGGCGTCGCGTTGCAAGGTCAGATCGGCGTCTGAGTTGGTTGCTCTGGTCAGTCGGCCCGCTGCGTCGTACTCGAACGTAGTGACCGCCTGACCGGATACCTGGCGAACGATGTTGCCCAGCGCATCCCTCTCGAAGCTTATCGTTTGGCCCTGGCCGTTGGTCTTTTCAACCAGTTGTCCAGCGGCGTCCCTGTGGTATTGCGTCGAGACGCCGTTGAAGTCCACTTCCTTGATCAAACGACCTGCTGCGTCGTACTCGTATAGCCAACGCAGACCACCTGGATTTGTCACGGACCTGAGCCGTAGTTCGGTGTCGTACTCATATCGAGTGCGCCCACCATCGGCTCCAATTTCCTCGGCGGGGAGGTCGAAATGAGTCGTACTAGTGCGGGTGAGGTGGCCAATGCCGTTCACGTGCTCGACTTGGTTTCCCTCGGCGTCGTATCGCCACCGATCCACCGTGCCATCAGGCAGCACTCTGGACAACGGCTTGCCTTCGACCGTCCAGGAATAGCGTGTGAGGTGGCCGTTTGGGGCAGTCCGTTCGGCTAGGCGGCCGAATACGTCGCGGCGGTACCTCGTGACCCCACCACCAGGTTCAGTTACGACGACCGGAAGTCCCGCAGCATCCGTCTCGATACGGCGCACACCGGACATGGCATCCGTCACGGACCTGAGGTGACCGAACTCAGCGTACTCGAAGGTTGTAACGGCGCCTTGCTCGTCTGTCGACTCGATCAGGTTCCCCCGCGCGTCATAGGACTGCCGTCGGGTAGCACCGTCCGGTGTCACCAACGAGGTCAGCAGATTCAGTTCGTTATAAGCGATGGCAATCTGCGAACCGTCTGGTCGAACGATTTCGACGAGGTTTCCCTGTTCGTCATACCTGTTCCGTGTCGTCCTGTGTAGGGCATCCACCTCAGCGAGCAGTCGTCCATAGCGGTCCCATTCGTAATGGGTTTCGTTGCCGATCGGATCAATCTGGCGGACAAGTTGGTTCAGCTCGTTGAAATTATAGACAGAAACGTCGCCCAGCGAATTCGTCTCGCGCGTTACTCGAGTAGAGGTGTCGTACTCGATCGTTCCGGCGAGTGCGTTTCCGGAGCCTTCTGTGCGGACACAGCGACCGTTCTGGTCATACTGGTAACCGTACCATTCCCCGTTACGGTCTTGCCATTTCACGATCCGACCATGGCTGTCGTAGTCGAACTGCAGTGCTCTCCCGCTGGAGTTGAACACCTCTGTGAGATCCCCTGCTTGACTGTACCGGTACTGCACCAGAGTTACGTCGCGACCTGCGTTGTTGTTCAGTCGCAGCCCGGTAATTCGTCGTTGGGCGATGTCGACGGCGATGTTGTAACCGCATGAGTGGCGGATCTGAGTGAGAGAACCATTCGGTGCGTACTCGAAATCGATCCGATTGTCATTGCGATCGGTAATTGCCGAAAGTGTGCAGACGCCGTCACGGCTGGGTTCGAAACGTAGCGTGCGCCCTGTTTCTGGCTGCGTGACGACGTAGCCGTCCTCGTCGCGCGAGAGTGGCCAGCGAGCGCCGACGGCTGCGAACACTTCGTCGCCTTCGTGAGGTTGCGGATACACGAGGATTACGCCGTCTGAGCCGGCGTAATACACCTGATCGCCAACGATCTCCAGGCGCTGGTCCACAGTGGCAGCCCACGACCGGCCGAACGAGCGGCCTGCGCGGTACGAGGAAACGTGCACGCGCTCAAGCACGAGTTCCAGAACACCGGGCAGTTCGACGTCCTTCTGAACGAGGAACATTTCCCCGGTGGCCATGTCGATCGGCTCGCGGCGTCCGCAGCGGCCGATCGGCTGCTGGGAGCGGTCCACCGGGTTCTGAGCATCGCTGCGCAACGAGCCGTCTTGTTGGCGTGAGGTCGGGTTTCGGCTGTCTGGACCGGTGCTGGTGCTGTCGGTGTTGCTGCTGGTGGTGGTGCCGGGGTCGGTGCGGGTGTTGGTGCGTTCGTCTGCGAGTCCGCGTGCGTTGTCGGTGGCGCTGGAGGCGGTGGTGCGGGCGTCGGATACGGCTGAGGAGGCTTCGGTGACGCCGTCGCGGACGCTGGATGCGCCGTCGCGGATGTTGCCTACGCCGGAGGCGGCGGTGTTGCCGGCGTTGATCACGTCGTTGAGGGAGTTGGCGGAGCCGAGTTGGGAGAGGGCGGTGCCGACTTCGGTGATGCCCTGGATGACTTGCTGGGCGCCTTCGATGATGGATTGGATGGCCTGGATGAGGCTCATGATGGCGTTGTAGAACTGGATTGCGTCGTAGACGAGTTTGACCGCGCGGCCCCAGCCCACCACCGGGATCGGCAGCATCGCCGCTGCTTCGATGAGTTTGTTGACGAGTTTTTCGATCAGATCGAGGATGCGGTCGCAGGCCGCTTTGGAGCCGTCCGCAACTTTGCCGAGTGCGATGCCGATCAACCGCGCCGCCTGGGCGTCGGCTTCCAGCCCGATGGTCCAGGTCGTGCCGATCAGCCCGTAGAACTGCTCCGCCGCGTCTCCCGACCACCCCGGCCGCAGCTCCTCCAGACCGCCGTTGAGGTTGTTGCGCACCGCCTGCAACGCATCACGGACGTTGCTCCACTGTGCGGCGGCTTTGGCGATGGATTCGAAGTCGCCGGTGATGGGGGTGATGATCGAGGAGACGAGGTCTTCGCCGACGACTTTTTCCCATACCCAGTTGACGACCTGTACTTGGAGGCCGGCGTCGGCGATCGCGTCCTCGATCGAGGACCCACCTTCAAGACCAGGATCCTGCGCCAACAGCCCAATCGGATCCTCGACATCGGCGTAGCCGGCCATCGCCACCCCCAGTTATCCGCGCACGTCGGTTTGGAACAACGTTTCCGACGCAACCTAACCGTGTCCCGTTCCCAACGACAACATGACTTCGATGGCGACTATGCGTTGAGCCAGTAGTAGCTGCCGCGATGTGCTGAGCGGATGGCGCTGGGTTCACTCGTCATTGCAGCGGAGGAACCAATGGCGTCGTCGTTGCGTAGACCGGTGCCGTTGGCGGGCCCGACCGGTGACCACACTCCGTCGCGGAGATCCACGTGACACCGGCGATGGCAACGGGCCTTTGGTTGAGCATCCCTGATCGCAATCGGCACGGAGCCTTCACCAAGATAGAAGTGCCCCGGGAAGTACTCGACGTGCACGTGCCCCCGCGGGTGCCCTGAAGTCGCCGAATCCCGTACCACGTTGCCGAGCGCGGGTAACTTGTCCCCCGGCCCCTCGATGACCAGTGCATTGTGCTCCTGGTTGACGTTGATGAGCACACTGTCCCTGGTGGAGTTTTCTTGTACCTCGATACGGGCTAGCGCGTACTCGTAGGGCTTGACGTCCGCTTCCTCATCGAGCTCGATCGTTCCGCTGCTGCGGGTGAGTGCGTCGGCGAACGCCAGGTACTCCTCCGGAGATCCTGACAGAGCCGTGTCGGGACCTTCACTGCAAAGCGTGACGATCATGCTGCTCGTGGTAGACCGACGGCATCTCGGACTTCGTTTCACACGACCGGGATGGCCTGGATGCCTACCGGGGTCTGCTCAGTGTTGGCTTCGCTGGGCGATCGCGTTGACCAGTGCCGAAAGGAATTCGAGCAGGTTCGGCCAGCGCTTGTGGACCGTTCGATCCGGCTCCTGGTACCAGTTCAGTGCCCATTCCGGTTCGCCGGGCTCCAGCCAGTACAGCTCGGCGCCCTGGTGCATGCCGATGATGATCGAGCCGCCCGACAGCAGGTGAAGGACGTCGTTCTCAGCCAGCAGCTCCCGCCCGTCATCGTCGAGACGGAAGTTGTGCGGATAGAAGATGTCAGTGCCCCGCAGCAGCCTGCCCGACTGCTTCCCCATAGCCAGCAGGAACTGCTCGTACTGCTCGGGCAGCCGCTCGACCCGATGATCGGCTCGTAGCTCGGCAACCTCGCCGGGTGTGCACCCGATGATCGTCTCGGAAGTTGCGACACCCGACACGATCATGCGCTGGGACAACTGATCCATTGTCTGCGCCAGATCAGCCATGTAAGAGGTCCTCGGCGTGGACCGCCGCGCCGGTCAGGAACCGCCCACGGTGGGCTGGGAGACGGCGTCGACGGCGCTGCCTAGGCGGTCCATTTCGGCGCGGGATGCTTCGTCGCGGGCTTCGTACTGCTCGGCCGCGGTTTCCAGGTTCTGCTTGACTTCGGTGATCTTGCCCTGCGCGAACTGCAGTGTTGAGGCGTACAGACCCACCACGCCGTTGACCACGGGCACGAGAATCGCCAGCAGGCCGGTGAAACCGCTGGTGTCGCCGCCCTTGTCGCGGGCATGTTGTTCGATCGCCGAGAAGTGCTGGCCTTGCCGCTCCAGCAGTCCCGCGTAACCGCGCAACTCCGCAGGCTCGACCTCATGCCCGCCGGCCATGGTTACCCCCAGTCCTCGATGTGCGTTGGTTGGGACGCCGCTCTGACGCAAGGTAGTCCGGACACGTTCCCGGCCACAAGATTTCCGGTGGCTAGTACACGGGATGTCTCCGGGGTTTCGTGCCTGCGTCACACGAAAGGTGTCTTGATGCTCTACTCTGCCGCCGCATGAGCACTCGAGACGATTTCGATGCGCACACGACGAAGATCACCGATGAAACGTACGACCAGGCCGGGTTCTCCTCCGGCGCCGGACTCGGCCAGACAACGAGCCTGGCAGCTCCCAACGACGACATCTTCGGGGATGAAGACAAACCGGACCGGTGGCACGGCGGTCTCGACTTCGGCCTGCTCGTGCTGCGTCTCGCGCTCGGCGGCACGATGGCCGCGCACGGGTTGCAGAAGCTCTTCGGTCTCTTCGACGGTCCCGGTATCGACGGATTCGCCGAGGTACTACGCGGTCTCGGCTACACGAGCCAGACGACGCTGCTGTCCTGGATCACCGGCATCGCCGAACTCGGCGGCGGGGCGCTCCTGATTCTCGGGCTGTTCACCCCGCTCGGGGCTGCGGCGCTCCTAGGCGTCGTCGCCAACATCATCTACGCCAAGTACACGCTGGGCGGCCGTTTCTTCACCGGCGAGGGCGCGGGCTTCGAGTACGAGCTGATGCTCGGCGCCATGGCGTTCGCCCTGTTGTTCACCGGCTCCGGGCGCGTCGCCATCGACAAGAACACGCCGTGGCGGAGCCGGCCATTGCCCTTCGCGCTGATGTCGTTGGTCCTGGCCGGTGCCGCCACGGCGGTCGTGATCTTCCTCTTCCGTTAAACGCCTACCGGTTCGGATCGCGGACGGCGCCGGTGTCGGCCGAGGTGGCCATGCGGGCGTAGGCGCGCAGCGCCGCGGTGACCGGCCGCTGGCGGTCGACAGGCTGCCACGGCCGTTCACCGGCCTCCATTTTGGCCCTGCGCTCGGCCAGCACGGCGTCGTCCACGAGCAGCTCGAGCCGGCGCTCGCGCACGTCGATCAGGATCTGGTCGCCGTCCTCGACGAGCCCGATCGTGCCGCCCGCCGCCGCCTCGGGGGAGATGTGGCCCACCGAGATCCCCGACGAGCCACCGGAGAACCGGCCGTCGGTGATCAGTGCGCACTTCTTGCCGAGCCCCGCGCCCTTGAGGAACGCCGTCGGGTGCAGCATCTCCTGCATGCCGGGGCCACCCGCCGGTCCCTCGTAGCGCACGACCAGCACCTCGCCGGGCTGGATGCTCTTGCCCAGGATCACCGAAACGGCCTCCTCCTGGCTTTCGACCACACGGGCAGGCCCCTGGAAACGCCACAGCTCCTCGTCGATACCCGCCGACTTGATCACGGCACCGTTGTCGGCGAGGTTGCCGCGCAGCACCGCGAGGCCGCCGTCGGCGGTGTAGGCGTGCGCAGTGTCACGGATGCAGCCCTGCTCGGCGTCGGTGTCCAGAGAGGACCACCGGTTGGCCGTCGAGAACGCCTCGGTGGTGCGCACACCGCCGGGGGCGGCGTGGAAGAGCTCGACCGCCTGCTCGTGCGGGGACTCGCCGCGGATGTCCCATGCGGACAGCCATTCGTCCAAAGAGGACGAATGGACCGAGTGCACGCCGGTGTTGAGGAGCCCGCCCCGGTGGAGCTCGCCGAGGATCGCGGGGATGCCGCCGGCGCGGTGAACGTCCTCCATGTGGTAGTCGGAGTTCGGGGACACCTTCGACAGGCAGGGCACCCGGCGGCCGATCGCGTCGATGTCATCGATCGTGAAGTCGATCTCGCCTTCCTGCGCGGCCGCGAGGATGTGGAGCACCGTGTTGGTGGAGCCACCCATCGCCATGTCGAGCGCCATGGCGTTCTCGAAGGCCGCCCTGTTGGCGATCGACCGCGGCAGCACGCTCTCGTCGTCCTCGCCGTACCAGCGCTTGGCGATTTCGACGACCGTGCGGCCGGCCTCGCTGAACAGAGTGCGGCGAGCCGCGTGGGTCGCCAGTGTCGAACCGTTGCCCGGCAGGGAGAGGCCGAGCGCCTCGGTGAGGCAGTTCATCGAGTTCGCGGTGAACATGCCGGAACACGAACCACAGGTGGGGCAGGCCGATCGTTCGACAATGGCAAGACCGTCCTCGTCGACTGCGGCGTTCGCCGAAGCCGAGATCGCGGTGATCAGGTCGGTGGGTGCGTGGGCGACGCCGTCGACGACCACGGCCTTACCGGCCTCCATCGGGCCGCCGGACACGAACACGGTCGGGATGTTGAGCCGCATGGCGGCGTTGAGCATGCCCGGGGTGATCTTGTCGCAGTTGGAGATGCACACCAGTGCGTCGGCCTGGTGCGCATTGACCATGTACTCCACCGAGTCGGCGATGATCTCTCGGGAGGGCAGCGAGTACAACATCCCGCTGTGCCCCATGGCGATGCCGTCGTCGACGGCAATGGTGTGGAACTCGCGTGCGACGCCACCCGCCTCGCCCACCGCTTCGGCCACGATCTCGCCGAGGTCCTTGAGGTGTACGTGGCCTGGCACGAACTGGGTGTAGGAGTTGGCGATGGCCACGATCGGCTTGCCGAAGTCGCTGTCGGTCATGCCGGTCGCGCGCCACAGGGAGCGGGCTCCCGCGGCGTTACGGCCATGAGTCGTGGTACGGGAACGCAGGACAGGCATGGCGTTCAGGTTACGCCCGACTGGTCATCGTCCCACCTGGTGGCGCCGGAGGGCGGGTGGTCAGGCCTTCTTCTCGGCGGGTTCCGGTTCCGGCTTCGGCTCGCTGTCATGGTCTGAACCGGAGTCGTCGGCGGCGTCGAGCACGCCGGACGGGTCGGCGATCAGTCCCTCGCTCACCAGTGACAGCACCGGGATGTGGCGCGTGCGCACCGCGGGGAGGGCGACCTTGCTGCCGTCGGTGAGTACGGCCTGAACCTTCGACTTGGGCGTGATCGCGAGCCCCTTGAGCGCACTCCACGGCAGCTCACGCGTGCCGAAGACGGTGCGCACGGTCAGGCCGTTCCTGGTCGCGGTGGTTCGCAGGCGGATGACCACCACGGTGACACCGATCGGGATCAGGTACAGCACCTGCAGGCCTGGCAGTGCGAAGGCGGCCGGGGTCACGCAGAACAGCAGGATGATGACGCTGAGCAGCGCTGTTCCCGGGATGCGGAAAATGGCGCGCTTACCCTCGTCCGGCTGCGTCTGCTGCGGTTCGTCTGCCACCCTTCGATGGTGCACCGGCAGGCGGGAACGGGCGAAACCGGGGGGAGTCCGACCATAGGAATGTCCAGTATTCGGAATCACCGTCCCGCAGAGTTGACACTCTTGACACGAACCGATTACGGTCACCTTGTGACTTCGCAGAGCATTCTCGTACTTCCCAAGCGCGTCGACGCTTAGGAAAAGTCCACTGCGTCGACGCGCGACCCTCGTGCGACCACCATGGTCGGCGAGGGTTTTTTGATGCCCGGACCCACCGCGGACAACCGAAGAACCCACCAGCACCGAGAGCACACGAGGCAGAACCGATGACAAGCGCGACCTCGCGATCGGAAACGAACGCTGGGCCGACCCCGAGTTCGGCGTCGCCCAGCCAACTAGGAGCACGACCGAAGCCGACGCCGCCGGCCGGAACACCCATTCGGGTGACGGGCGCGCAGTCGCTCGTACGGTCGCTCGAAGCGGTGGGAGTCGAGGTCGTATTCGGCATTCCGGGCGGCACGATCCTGCCGGCATACGACCCCCTCCTCGACTCGACGAAGGTGCGGCACGTGCTGGTCCGGCACGAGCAGGGCGCGGGTCATGCCGCGACCGGTTACGCGCAGGCGACGGGCAAGGTCGGCGTGTGCATGGCGACCTCGGGGCCAGGCGCGACCAACCTGGTGACGCCGCTGGCCGACGCCAACATGGACTCGGTGCCCGTCGTGGCGATCACCGGGCAGCAGACGCGGGCCCTGATCGGCACCGACGCGTTCCAGGAAGCCGACATCTGCGGCATCACCATGCCGGTCACCAAGCACAACTTCCTCGTCACCGATCCCGCCGACATCCCGCGGGTGATCGCCGAGGCGTTCCATCTGGCGAGCACCGGACGTCCCGGCCCGGTCCTGGTCGACATCCCCAAGGACGTGCTGCAGGAGAACACGTCGTTCACCTGGCCGCCGGAGCTGCACCTGCCCGGCTACCGGCCGACGTTGCGACCGCACGGCAAGCAGGTGCGCGAGGCTGCCCGGCTGATCACCCGGTCCCAGCGCCCTGTGCTCTACGTCGGCGGTGGCGTGATCAAGGCCCAGGCGCATGCGCAACTGCGGCAGCTCGCCGAGCTGACCGGAATCCCCGTGGTGACCACCCTGATGGCGCGGGGCGCGTTCCCCGACTCCCACCCCCAGCACCTGGGCATGCCCGGCATGCATGGTTCGGTGGCGGCGGTCGCGGCGATGCAGCGCGCTGACCTGCTCGTCGCACTGGGCGCGCGGTTCGACGACCGGGTCACCGGACGCCTGGACTCGTTCGCGCCGGATGCCGCCGTGGTGCACGCCGACATCGACCCGGCGGAGATCTCCAAGAACCGCAAGGCCGACGTGCCGATCGTCGGCGACTGTGCCGAGATCCTCGGCGAGCTGATCGCCGCGGTGGAGGCCGAGATCCAGGAGTCGGGTAGGGCCGACCTGTCCGCATGGTGGACGCAGGTCGACGGCTGGCGCACGACGTTCCCGGCCGGCTACGAGTGGCCTGCCGACGGCACGCTCGCGCCGCAGTACGTCATCGAGCGGATCGGCGCGCTGGTCGGCCCCGACGCGATCTACACGGCGGGCGTTGGCCAGCACCAGATGTGGGCGGCCCAGTTCATCAAGTACGAGAACCCGCGCAGCTGGATCAACTCCGGCGGCCTCGGCACGATGGGCTTCGCCGTGCCGGCCGCGATGGGTGCCCAGTTCGGCTTGCCGGACAAGCCCGTGTGGGCGATCGACGGCGACGGTTGCTTCCAGATGACCAACCAGGAGCTGGCGACCTGCGCGATCGAGGGTGCCCCGATCAAGGTCGCGGTGATCAACAACGGCAACCTGGGCATGGTGCGCCAGTGGCAGAACCTGTTCTACGCCGAGCGTTACTCGAACACCGACCTCGGCACGCACAAGCACCGCATCCCGGACTTCACGCTGCTGGCCGAGGCGCTCGGCTGCGCCGGCCTGCGCTGTGAGACCCGCGAAGAGGTCGACGAGGTCATCAAGCGCGCCATGGAGATCAACGACCGCCCCGTGGTGATCGACTTCGTCGTCGGCAAGGATGCCCAGGTGTGGCCCATGATCGGCCCCGGAACGAGCAACGACGAGATCATGGCCGCGCGCGGCATCCGGCCCCTTTTCGATGACGACGAGGTGTCCCAGTGACCAACCACACCCTGAGTGTCCTGGTCGAGAACGTCCCCGGCGTCCTCGCCCGCGTGTCGGGCTTGTTCTCGCGCCGGGGCTTCAACATCGAGTCCCTCGCCGTCGGACCCACGGAGAACCCCGAGGTGTCCAGGATGACGATCGTGGTCGCTGTCGACGAACAACCGCTCGAGCAGGTGACCAAACAGCTCAACAAGCTGGTCAACGTCATCAAGATCGTGGAGCTGGACTCCGGCAGCTCGGTGCAGCGTGAACTGCTGCTCGTGAAGGTCAGGGCCGATGCCACGGTGCGCAGCCAGGTGCTGGAGACCGTGCAGCTGTTCCGGGCCAAGGTGGTCGACGTCTCGCCTGAGGCGCTCACCATCGAGGCGACCGGCACCAGCGACAAGATCAGCGCACTGCTGCGCATGCTGGAACCGTATGGCGTGCGCGAGCTGGTGCAGTCGGGCATGGTCGCGGTCGGCCGGGGCGCCCGGTCGATCACCGCCACATCGACGCGATAAACGAGGCGCTTTCGCGCCGCAGTATCGAAAGGAAGTACGTTCCCCTCATGTCAGTCGAAATCTTCTACGACGACGACGCCGATCTCAGCATCATCCAGGGGCGCAAGGTCGCCGTGATCGGATACGGCAGCCAGGGCCACGCGCACGCCCTGAGCCTGCGCGATTCCGGGGTCGATGTCCGCATCGGTCTGCCCGAGGGGTCGAAGTCGCGGGCGAAGGCCGAGGAGGAAGGCCTGCGCGTGCTCACCCCGGCGGAGGCTTCGAAGGAAGCCGACCTCATCATGATCCTCGCGCCTGACACCAAGCAGCGGTTCATCTACGCCGAGGACATCGAGCCGAACCTGAAGGACGGCGACGCACTCTTCTTCGGCCACGGCTTCAACATCCGCTACGAGCTGATCAAGCCGCCGGCCAATGTGGACGTGGCGATGGTCGCGCCGAAGGGCCCCGGCCACCTCGTGCGCCGGCAGTTCGTCGACGGCAAGGGCGTGCCCTGCCTGATCGCCGTCGAGCAGGACGCCAGCGGTAACGCGCAGGCGCTGGCGCTGGCCTACGCGGCGGCCATCGGCGGTGCGCGTGCCGGCGTCATCAAGACGACGTTCACCGAGGAGACCGAGACCGACCTGTTCGGTGAGCAGTCGGTGCTCTGCGGTGGCGCCTCCGCGCTCGTGCAGACCGGCTTCGAGGTACTCACCGAGGCCGGCTACGCGCCGGAGATCGCCTACTTCGAGGTGCTGCACGAGCTGAAGCTGATCGTGGACCTCATGTACGAGGGCGGCATCGCCCGGATGCGGTACTCGATCTCCGACACCGCGGAGTACGGCGACCTCACCCGTGGTCCCCGGGTCATCACCCCGGAGGTCAAGGAGAACATGAAGGCGATCCTGCGTGAGATCCAGGACGGCACCTTCGCCCGCGAATGGGTCGGCGAGGACGAGGCTGGCCGCGCGAACTTCCGCAGGCTGCAGGAGGCGGGCGAGCAGCACCCCATCGAGGAGACCGGCAAGAAGCTGCGTGGCCTCATGTCGTGGGTGGACCGCCCCATCACCGAGACCGCCTGACGCGTCGTTCAACCGCCCCCAAGGCCACCTTGGTTGCGCCCACCCGTCTCCCACCACCACCCAAACGGAGACGCTTCGCGCCGCAGTGTTCGAAAGCTGCAACCAAGGTGGCCTTGGGGGCTTCAAGGCGACGGGTCTGCAAGGCGCGACCAACGTCGCATTGGGTGCCGTCCGGTAGTGGCTTACCGTGACCGGTCATGGGTAAGGATTCATCAGTTGCCGTCGGGGGCAAGGCGGATCTGCGTGACACGCTGGATCTACGGGGCGCTGAGTGGCGGCGGGTACGGCCCGACGTCGACACCGTCGAGTACTCCTTCGTTCCCCACACCGACGGCGTGACCTATGTGGCCATGCGCCAGTCGCCGGATCCGGGGGGGCTGGTACTGGTGTTCACACCGTCCGAATGGGACGCCTTCCTCGCCGGGGTCAGAGCGGGCGAATTCGACCAGCCGCGGTAGTGCCTGCTCCCGTGCGGTTCCCGTAGCCGGACAACACCCCGATCGCCTGCCGTCTCTCGTTGTGGACGGATTTCGGCCGCGTTAACCATCAGGGCTAGACTTCGGGCGTCGCGGCGGCTCCGCGGCCGGCGCGTGTGTCTGCGGAAACCGGACCGAAAGCTACGAAAGGCGCATCGTGACCAATTCCAGCCTGCCCGTCGTGCTCCTCGCCGAGAAGCTCGCGCCGTCCGCGGTGAGCGTGTTCGGTGACGAGGTCGAGGTCCGGCACGTGGACGGCACCGACCGTCCCGCGCTGTTGGACGCGGTGAGGGAGGCCGACGCGCTGCTCGTGCGATCCGCCACGAAGGTCGACGCCGAGGTACTGGGTGCCGCCGGCAAGCTCAAGGTGGTCGCGCGTGCGGGAGTCGGCCTCGACAACGTCGACGTTCCCACCGCGACCAGTCGCGGTGTTCTGGTCGTGAACGCACCGACGTCCAACATCGTCTCCGCCGCCGAGCACGCCGTCGCGCTGCTGCTCGCCGTCGCCCGCCGCGTGCCGGCCGCCGACCAGAGCCTGCAGGGCGGCGAGTGGAAGCGCAGCGCGTACACCGGTGTCGAGCTCAACGGCAAGACCGTCGGCGTGGTGGGCTTCGGCAAGATCGGCCAGCTCGTCGCGCAGCGGCTCGCCGCGTTCGGCACGCAGCTCATCGCCTACGACCCGTACACCTCAGCCGCGCGTGCCGCCCAGCTCGGCGTGGAGCTGGTGTCGCTGGACGAGCTGCTGCAGCGCGCCGACGCCATCTCCATCCACCTGCCGAAGACGCCGGAGACCAAGGGACTCATCGACGCCGACGCACTGGCGAAGACAAAGAAGGGCGTCATCGTCGTCAACGCCGCCCGCGGTGGCCTCATCGACGAGCAGGCGCTCGCCGACGCGATCCGCGAGGGGCAGGTCGGCGGTGCGGGCATCGACGTGTTCGCCACCGAGCCGACCACGGCCAGCCCGCTGTTCGGGCTGCCCAACGTTGTCGTCACGCCGCACCTCGGCGCCTCGACGGGTGAGGCGCAGGACCGGGCGGGTACCGACGTCGCCCGCTCGGTGCAGCTCGCCCTGCGTGGTGACTTCGTGCCGGACGCGGTGAACGTGGCCAGCGGCGGCACGGTGAGCGATGAGGTACGGCCGTACCTACCGCTCGCGCAGAAGCTCGGGACCGTGCTGTCGGCGTTCAGCACCAAGGCACCCACCTCGGTCGCCGTCGTGGCCAGCGGTGAGCTGTCGGGCCAGGACGTGAGCGTGCTGCAGCTCGCCGCGCTGCGGGGCGTGTTCTCCAGTGTGGTCGAGAACCAGGTGACGTTCGTCAACGCACCGCGGCTCGCCGAGGAACTCGGCGTGCAGGTGAGTGTGACGACCGAGCCGGAGAGCCCGAACTACCGCAGCCAGCTCACCGTGCGTGCGGTACACGCCGACGGCAGCGTGCACACGGTGTCCGGCGCGGTCACCGGCAAGGGAGAGGTCGAAAAGCTCATCGAGGTCAACGGCAGGCACTTCGACATCCGAGCCGAAGGCAACATGCTGCTGCTCGAGTACCCCGACCGGCCCGGGATCATGGGCCGCGTCGGCACGCTGCTCGGCGAGGCGGGCATCAACATCGAGGCGGCGCAGATCAGCCAGACCACCGACCGGTCCGACGCCGTGATGCTGCTGCGGGTGGACCGCCCGGTCGACGCCCACCTCCTCGACCCGATCGGGGCGACCGTCGACGCCCGCCTGATCCGCTCCATCGCCTTCGGGTAGAGCGTGCCCGGTGGGGTGGCGCCGGCTGATCCACTGTGGACATGGTTGGGGTAGCGCTGTGCCACCATTGGGTGGCTACCGGTGTTAAGTACTGCGGCGTAAGGGTGGTCGTGCTTCGGTGGTTTGTCGACTGCCGGTAACCTGCCGTCGCTGGAGTTCGATGCGAACGGGGCATCCGGGACGCCGGTGGCCCGAATGACGGAGGTGTGTGGATGCGGCTCGCTGTGATCCCCGGTGACGGGATCGGGCCCGAGGTGGTCACCGAGGCACTCAAGGTGCTCGGGGAAGTCGTACCGAACGCCGAGATGACCACGTACGACCTTGGCGCCACCCGTTGGCACGCCACCGGCGAACTACTGCCGGAGTCGGTGCTCGGTGAACTCCGGCAGCACGACGCGATCCTTCTCGGCGCCGTCGGCGACCCCAGCGTGCCGAGCGGCATCCTGGAACGCGGTCTGCTGCTGCGCCTGCGGTTCGAACTCGACCACCACGTCAACCTCCGCCCGGCTCGCCTCTACCCCGGGGTACGCGGGCCGCTGAGCGACCCCGGCGAGATCGACATGCTCGTGGTGCGGGAGGGCACCGAGGGCCCCTACGCGGGCAACGGGGGCCTGCTGCGCA
Source organism: Saccharomonospora sp. NPDC046836 (assembly GCF_040645195.1). NCBI lineage: Bacteria > Bacillati > Actinomycetota > Actinomycetes > Pseudonocardiales > Pseudonocardiaceae > Saccharomonospora > Saccharomonospora sp. NPDC046836. Next base: position 205,559 of record NZ_JBEYXW010000004.1, on the reverse strand, counting down.
AGGACACCGAGCACGAGATCGCGACCGAGGTCAGCGTCAACACCGCCTTCGGTATCCGGCGGGTCGTCGCCGATGCCTTCAGGCGCGCGGAGGAACGGCAGCGCAAGCACCTGACGCTCGTGCACAAGACCAACGTCCTCGAGCACGCCGGGTCGTTGTGGTCGCGGATCGTCGAGGAGGTCTCGCTAGAGCACCCCGAGGTGACGGTGGCCTACTCGCACGTCGACGCCGCCACCATCCACCTGGTGACGGACCCGAGCCGGTTCGACGTGATCGTCACCGACAACCTCTTCGGCGACATCATCACCGACCTCGCCGCCGCGGTGACCGGTGGCATCGGGCTCGCCGCCAGCGGCAACCTCGACATCACGGGCCGCAACCCGAGCATGTTCGAGCCGGTGCACGGCAGCGCGCCCGACATCGCAGGGCAGAACCTGGCCGACCCGACCGCGGCCGTGCTGTCGGTGTCGCTGCTGCTGGACCACCTCGGCGTGAAGGAGGCGGCACGCCGCATCGAGGCGTCGGTGGCCTTCGACCTGGCCACCCGTGACCAGGCGTCGCCGGGCAGCACGCAGGCCATTGGTGACCGCCTCGCCGCGCTCGTCTCCTCCAACACCCGCAAGGCCGGCTGAACACGCGTTCTTCGCGATGAGGGCCCCCCGTCCGGTGCACGGACGGGGGCCCTCGTGCATCGGGGTGCCCAGCAGGTGGGAGCAACCGCTCACCACTTGGACAGCTCGCGGCGATGTGGCATCATCGCTCACATGAACACGTCTAGCGTGATCATTATCGGCAAGCGCGCCGGGTAAGTGCTCCCCTGAGCACCCGGCGCGCAGACCTCTCGCATCCGCGGGGGGTCTTTTTGTTTGCCCGCCCACACAGGCACACCCAGCAGACGGCTTTGAGGAGAACCCGGTGACCCGCACGGAACCAGCCGGAACGCCGCTCGGCGACCGGTTCCACCTGTACGACACGACCCTGCGCGACGGTGCGCAGCGCGAGGGCATCTCCTACTCGGTGGCCGACAAGCTCGCCATCGCGCGGTTGCTGGACGAGCTCGGGGTGGGGTTCATCGAGGGCGGCTGGCCCGGCGCCATGCCCAAGGACACGGAGTTCTTCGCCAAGGCCGCCGCCGGTGAGCTGACGCTCAAGCACGCCGCACTGGTCGCGTTCGGCTCGACCCGCAGGGCCGGCGTCACGGCCGCGGAGGACCCGCAGGTCCGCGCGCTGCTGGATTCGCAGGCGCCGGTGGTCACCCTGGTCGCCAAGTCCGACATCCGGCACATCGAGCGCGCGCTGCGTGTCGACGTCGCCGAGGCGTGCGCGATGGTGGAGGACACGGTGTCCTTCCTCGTCGGCGAAGGGCGCCGGGTCTTCCTCGACGCGGAGCACTTCTTCGACGGCTACGCCCACGACCCGGACACGGCGCTGCGTGTGCTCGATGCCGCCGGGCGGGCAGGTGCCGATGTGGTGGTGCTGTGTGACACCAACGGTGGCCAGCTCCCGCTCGGCATCGCCGAGACAGTGCGCGAGGTCGCCGAGCGGACGGGACTGCGCCTTGGCATCCACTGTCAGGACGACACGTCCTGCGCGGTCGGCAACAGTATCGCCGCCGTGCAGGCAGGCGCGACGCACGTGCAGTGCACCGCGAACGGCTACGGCGAGCGCGCCGGCAACGCCGACCTTTTCGCCGTGACGGGAAACCTGGTTGCCAAGCTCGGCATGGAGGTCCTCCCCGCCGGCGCCGCGGCCGAGCTCACCCGCGTCTCCCATGCTCTGGCCGAGATCGCGAACATCGCCCCCGACACCCACCAGGCCTACGTCGGGGCGTCGGCCTTCGCCCACAAGGCGGGGCTGCACGCGAGCGCGATCAAAGTGGATCCGTTGTTGTACAACCACATCGATCCGGAGCTGGTCGGCAACGACATGCGGGTGCTGGTCACCGAGATGGCAGGCAAGGCCAGCCTGGAGCTCAAGGGACGGGAACTCGGCGTCGACCTCGCCAGCCAGCCCGCCGCACTGACCAATGCGGTGCAGAAGGTCAAGGCGCTGGAGGCGCAGGGGTGGTCGTTCGAGGCCGCCGACGCATCGCTGGAACTGTTGCTGCGCAGGGAGGTCGCCGATTCGGCGGGTACGCCACTCAGCCCGCCACCGTTCACACTGGAGTCCTACCGCGTGGTGCTGGACCATCGCCCGGACGGGGAGGTCATCGCCGAAGCGACCGTCAAGGTGCATGTGGCGGGGGAGCGGTTCATCGCCACCGCCGAGGGAAATGGACCGGTCAACGCGCTGGACGCCGCGCTGCGCAAGGCCCTCCTGCCGCACCTGTCTTGGTTGGACAGCGTGGAACTGTCCGACTACAAGGTGCGAATCCTGCTCGGTCACCCGGGAACCGACGCCGTCACACGCGTCCTCGTCGAGTCCTCCGACGGCGAACGGGAGTGGACGACGGTGGGCGTGCACGAGAACATCGTCGAGGCCAGCTGGCTCGCCCTCTGTGACGCACTCGTCCACAAGGCCCTGCGCACCGGGCTAACCCCGCCCGTCTCCCGCCACCACCCAAACGGAGGCGCTTCGCGCCGCAGATAGGCCCGCCCGTCTCCCACCACCACCCAAACGGAGGCGCTTCGCGCCGCAGATAGGATTTCCAGGTGCGTTTAGCTCGAGTTGCTCATCCCGAAGGCGTCGCGTTCGTGTCCGTCGAGGGGGACGGTGCCGATGCCGTAGTGCTGGAGATCGCCGACCACCCGTTCGGCAAGCCGAACTTCACCGGCAAGAAGTGGCCGCTGGCCGATGTCCGGCTGCTCGCGCCGATTCTGCCGTCGAAGGTCATCGCGGTCGGCAGGAACTACGCCGCGCACGCCCAGGAGTTCGGCAACGAGGTCCCGGGTGAGCCGATGATCTTCCTGAAGCCGTCGACGAGTGTGATCGGCCCGAACGTCGCCATCAAGCTCCCGGCCGCGTCCTCGCGGGTGGACTTCGAGGGCGAACTGGCCGTGGTGATCGGCCAGCCGGTGAGGAACGTGCCCGCCGCGCAAGCCGCACAGGCGATCCTCGGCTACACGATCGCCAACGATGTCAGCGCGCGCGACCTGCAGAAGTCCGACGGGCAGTGGGGCAGGGCCAAGGGGTTCGACACGTTCTGCCCGCTCGGCCCGTGGATCGAGACCTCGATCGACCCCAGCGATCTGGCGATCAAGTCGGAGGTGGACGGCGAGGTCAAGCAGGACGCTCGCACGTCCGCGCTCGTGCACAAGATCCCCAAGCTGATCGAGTTCGTGTCCTCGGTGATGACCCTGCTGCCCGGCGACACGATTCTCACCGGCACACCGGAGGGCGTCGGCCCGATCGCGAACGGCCAGCAGGTGTCGATCACCGTCGAGGGCATCGGCACGCTGACTAATCCAGCGCAGGCCGCCTAGCGAAATCCGGCGCGTGCTCAGGGCGGAGTCCGACACCGATCAGGTAGGCGGGCACTGGACAGGCGGCGCACAGACGGCGCCTCGCAGCGTTGTCGGATCGCCCAAGTACGGTCCTCCTACGAGGACGACCCTCCGCCTTGCTGAGCTCGGGGTGCGGGTGTCCCGCAGGACACCTTCGTCTGGATCACCGCTCGCGACGGGCGGGGTTATCCAGCGCAGGCCGCCTAGCGAAATCCGGCGCGTGCTCAGGGCGGAGTCCGACACCGATCAGGTAGGCGGGCACGAACGAGGCTTGGGGCACGCGCCGCATCAGTGCGATGAGGGGCTTCGGCGGGCCCGTCCGCGTGCCTTCCACCACCGGCTTCGCGATCACCCGGTGCAGCAGCTGTTGCAGTGCCTGGACGAGGATCGTCGGCAGTAGCCTGCGCCTGCGCACCTTCGCGAGCGTCGTGGTGGTCACGTCACCCCGCAGCAGCGGTCGGGCGAGCAGGGTCGCCGCCGCGACGGCGTCCTGCACGGCGAGGTTGATGCCGACCCCGCCGATGGGCGACATCGCGTGCGCGGCGTCACCGAGGCAGACCAGCCCGTCGACGTGCCACCGGTACAGCCGGTTGAGCCGGACATCGAGGTGCTTGACGTCGTCCATCGACTTGAGTTCACCAGTGCGGTCCGCCAGCTGCGGCAGCACTTCGCCGATCTGCCGCCGGAAGTCCTCGATGCCGCGGGCCCGCAGCTCGGCGTCGGTTCCCTTCTTCGCGATGTAGGCGATCTGGAAGTACCCGGTGCGCGGAATCGTGACCGCCAGCCGGGTGCCCCGCATGCGGGGCATGAGCCGCCCCGGGTCCTCGTCGGGCTTGCGCGGCAACCGGAACCACCAGGCGTCGATCGGCACCGGAAGCTCCTTCGGCCGCAGGCCGGCCTGTTGCCTGGCCAGCGACCAGCGCCCATCGCAGGCGACGACGAGATCGGCGCGTAACTCGCCTTCCTCGCCGTCCTCTGTCCGGTAGCGCACACCGCGGACGCGGTCCGTCTCCCGGATCAGTTCGGTGACCTCGGTGCGCATCCGCAGGGTGAAAGTCGGCTCCTTCTCGCCCGCGTCGGCGAGCAGGTTCAGAAAGTCCCACTGCGGTGCGATCGCGATGTAGGGATGTCGCACCCGTAGCCGGCTCAGGTCGCCGACCACCACACTGTGCTGCTCGTCGACGGGAAAGGCGACCTCGGTCATCCGGCTGTACGGCAGCTCGGCGAACCGTTGTCCGAGACCGAGTTCGTCGAGCAGCTGCAGGGTTGTCGGATGCACGGTGTCGCCGCGGAAGTCGCGCAGGAAGTCGCCGTGTTTCTCCAGCACGGTCACCTCGACCCCGGCCCGCGCGAGCAGCAGGCCGAGCACCATCCCCGCAGGTCCGCCGCCGATAACGGCGCAGGTCGTGCTCTCGGACATCGCACTCACCTCTATTTCACCGTTTGTTGAATAAATTCACTGTGCACCGGAAACCGCGTCACGTCAAGGGGATACGCTTGACGGGCTATGACTGAGAACAAAGCTGTCCGCGCCCGCTTCTGTCCGTCGCCTACCGGAACCCCGCATGTCGGGTTGATCCGCACGGCGCTGTTCAACTGGGCGTTCGCGCGGCATCACGGCGGCACCCTCGTCTTCCGCATCGAGGACACCGACGCCGCGCGCGACAGCGAGGAGTCGTACCTGGCACTGCTCGACGCGCTGCGCTGGCTCGGACTCGACTGGGACGAAGGCCCCGAGGTCGGCGGCGAGCACGGCCCCTACCGGCAGAGCGAGCGCAGCGGGATCTACGCCGACATCGCCGCCCGCCTGCTCGAGGCGGGCGAACTCTACGAGGCCTTCTCCACCAACGAGGAGGTCGAAGCCCGCCGCGTGGCCGCCGGCCAGGATCCCAAGCTGGGCTACGACAACTTCGATCGTGACCTCACCGAGGAACAGAAGACGGCCTTCCGTGCCGAGGGCAGGACACCGGTCCTGCGCCTACGTATGCCCGACACCGACCTCGCCTGGAACGACCTCGTACGCGGTGAAATCGTGTTCAAGGCGGGCACGATCCCCGACCCGGTGCTGGTCCGGGCCAATGGTCAGCCGCTGTACACGTTGACGAACCCGGTCGACGACGCGCTCATGCGCATCACCCACGTGCTGCGCGGCGAGGACCTGCTGCCCTCGACGCCACGGCAGATCGCGCTCTACGAGGCGCTGCAGCGCATCGGGGTCGCGGAGTTCGTGCCCGAGTTCGGTCACCTGCCTTACGTGATGGGCGAGGGCAACAAGAAACTGTCCAAACGGGACCCCTCCTCCAACCTGTTCAACTACCGGGACCGCGGGTTCATCCGGGAGGGACTGCTCAACTACCTCGCGCTGCTCGGCTGGTCCATTGCCGACGACCGCGATGTGTTCAGCGTCGACGAGCTCGTCGAGGCGTTCGAGATCACCAAGGTCAGCGCCAACCCGGCACGTTTCGACGTCAAGAAGGCGGAGGCGATCAACGGTACGCACGTACGTGCACTGGCCCACGAGGACTTCGTGCAGCGGGTGCTGCCCTACCTCGTCAGCGCGGATGTGCTGCCCGCCGAGCCGGGCGTTGAGCAGCTGGCCACGTTGCGCGCGATCGCGCCGCTGGTGCAGGAGCGAGTGATAGTGCTCGCCGAGGCGGCCGATCTGGTGCGGTTCCTGTTCATCGGCGAGGAGGACTTCGCGCCGGAGGAGGCCGCCGCGGCCAAGGCGCTCGGTCCCGACGCGGAACCCGTTCTGCGTGCGGCCATCGACGCCTTGGAGGGACTGCCGTCCTGGGAGACCCCTGCCATCGAGCAGGCGCTCAAGGACGCACTCGTGGACGGCCTCGGGCTCAAGCCGCGCAAGGCTTTCACGCCAGTGCGGGTGGCTGTCACCGGGCGCACCGTGTCCCCGCCGCTGTACGAGTCGATGGAGCTGCTGGGCCGGGAGACGTCACTCAGCAGGCTGCGCCGCGCGCTTTCGCACAACTGAGCGTAGAGGCGCTGGACCGAAACAGAGACGCCTTTATCACCTCGTCAGCCGAGTCGGTGAAGAGCAAAGTGCCCTAGCCTCGCTGGGTGGCTTTTGCGCTTGGCTCCCCGACAGCACCGCAAACTGTTTCCGACCGCGACGATGCGCCTCCCTGGGTCCCCCCCGAACTCCGGCTGGTGTGCCTCGATATCGACGACACATTGATCGATTTCTCGGCAGCGGGACGAAGATCACTCGCAGCCCTTATCGGCCGCGGTGATCTGTGGCCGGAATGGGAGCGCATCACCGACGAACATGTCGCCAGGGTCGTGTCCGGTGAACTGGACTATGCGGACATGCACGCGCGGCGCACCCAGGCGTTCCTGGCCGAGCTGGGCGTTCTCGCGGACCTGGCCGATGCCGTTGCCTTCGAGACACGGCGAAAGGAGCTCCTACGGCGGTCCTGGCGCCTCTTCGACGACGTCCTGCCGTGCCTGGACTGGCTGACGGCCGCCGGCGTCCAGCTGGCCGCTGTGACCAACGCCTCCGGCGCGCACCAACGGGAGAAACTCGCGAACCTGGGGCTCGCCCGCTTCTTCGACCACGTCGCGATCGCGGGCGAGATGGGTGTCGCCAAACCCGATCCGGTGATGTTCCACTCGGTCTGCCTGCAGCTCGGCTGCGCCCCGTCCGAAGCGGTGCACGTGGGGGACAAGCTCAAGACAGATGCGCTCGGCGCGCGTGATGCCGGTCTGGGTGGTGTGTGGCTGAACCGGGGCGAAGAGCCCGCGGAGGTGCCACCCGGCGTCCACGTCGTCGCAAGTCTTGCCGAACTTCCGGAGCTGCTGGTCACCGAGTTCGTCCGGGTGGGGGTCCCCGCGCCACGCTGAGCACCCAGGGCCCCGTTCGACGCCCGAATTCGCCGTGGTCTAGTATTTCTCTCCAGCGGTGCTGAGCCCGAGCGTGCTCAGGCGAGGCACCACTTTGGGGTATGGTGTAATTGGCAGCACGACTGATTCTGGTTCAGTTAGTCTAGGTTCGAGTCCTGGTACCCCAGCTGCGGAGCGAAAAAACCACTCTGGTAAGGTTCTCTCCAGCAACAAGGAAACAAGCCCCCGTCGTCTAGCGGCCTAGGACGCCGGCCTCTCACGCCGGTAGCGTGGGTTCGAATCCCATCGGGGGTACTCGAAAGAGTCGGAGACCCCTGTCTGCGGAAAGCGCAGACAGGGGTCTTTCTCGTTGTGTCTTGTGGGGGTGCAACCCCCACACCCCGCCCGGAGGGCTCCGCCCCCCGGACCCCCCGTCGGTCGGTGGGCCGGTGCGTTTGGGTCGCCGTTGTCCCGGGGGACCACGTATGGACGGTGGCTTCCGTTCGCGAGTCCCCCGCTCCCGCACGCGAGTTGCCCGCTCCCGCACGCGAGTTGCCCGCTCCCGCACGCGAGTTGCCCGCTCCCGCACGCGAGTTGCCCGCTCCCGCACGCGAGTTGCCCGCCCGGGTGTGCGAGTCCCGCGCTCCCGCTCCCGAGTTCCCGCTCCGGTTCGCGAGTTGCCCGGTCCGGTGCGCGAGTTGCCCGGTCCCGTGCGCGAGTCCCCGCTCCGGCGCGCTCGTTGCCCGGTCTGGTTCGCTCGTTGACCGTCGGCGTCGAGAGCCGGGCTGCTCGCTTTGGTGCAGGCTTGGCCCCTCGCCGTTTGGGTGTCGACTCCGCGTTGGCCCTTGCTCTGGCTGGGCTTCCTCTCGCGGCTTCCGAGCTGGCGCGGTACCGGTGCGCGGGGCCGGATGGTGGGGTCGCTTACCGGGGACGGGTCTGCGGTCTTACAGACGTTCCTGGAGGGCGTCCGCCGCTGCCAGGAGATCGGCCGCCCAACGGGCGCCCGGCTTGCGGCCGATGCGCTCCACCGGCCCGGACACCGACACCGCCGCGATGACACCGCCCGAGGAATCCCGCACCGGCGCGGACACGCTGGCCACACCCGGCTCGCGCTCGGCGACACTCTGCGCCCAGCCGCGCCTGCGCACCTCGAGCAACGTCCGCTCCCCGTACACCGCCTCCGCGAGCACCGTGCGCTGCGTGTGCGAATCCGCCCACGCAGCCAGGACCTTCGCGCCCGAACCCGCGGTCATCGGCAAACGCGCCCCGATCGGAACCGTGTCCCGCAGCCCGCTCGGCGGTTCCGCTGTGGCGACACAGATCCGCTGCACACCGTCCCGCCGGTACAGTTGCACGCTCTCGCCCGTGATGTCGCGCAGCTTCGGCAGGATGACACTCGCCGCATCCAGTAAGGGATCCGTCGTACCACCCGCCAACTCCGCGAGTGCTGCACCGGGGCGCCACCGGCCATCCGGGCCACGGCGCAGCAGCCGGTGCACCTCGAGCCCCACCGCGAGCCGGTGCGCGGTGGCACGAGGCAGACCGGTGCGGGTACACAATTCCGCCAGACCGCACGGATCCTCGGCCACGGCGCGCAGCACGGCGACGGCCTTGTCTAAGACACCGATGCCGCTCTGCTGATTCTCAGGGTTATGCTGTCCCACAAAGCGATACTACAATCCCGGAGTTTGGGAAGTCCAGAATTCAAGACATCACTTCCAGCTCCCAGGAAAACGCTCATGGAGGAGCCCTGATGGCAGACAAACGGGGCCGCACACTGGCGGAAAAGGTGTGGGACGCGCACACGGTGCGCCGCGGTGAAGGTGCAGAGCCGGACCTGCTCTACATCGACCTGCACCTCATCCACGAAGTCACCAGCCCGCAGGCCTTCGACGGCCTCCGGCTGGCTGGGCGCCCGGTGCGCAGGCCCGACCTGACGATCGCGACCGAGGACCACAACGTCCCGACGGTGGACATCGACCTCCCCATCGCGGACCCGGTCTCCCGCACGCAGGTCGATACGCTTCGCCGCAACTGCAAGGAGTTCGGCATCCGCCTGCACCCCATGGGCGATGCGGAACAGGGCATCGTGCACGTCATCGGCCCGCAGCTGGGACTGACCCAGCCCGGTATGACGGTGGTGTGCGGGGACAGTCACACCTCGACCCACGGCGCGTTCGGCGCGATGGCGTTCGGCATCGGCACGTCCGAGGTCGAGCACGTGCTGGCGACACAGACGCTGCCACTGCGGCCGTTCAAGACGATGGCGATCAACGTGGACGGTGAGCTGCGGCCTGGCGTGACCGCCAAGGACATCATCCTCGCGGTGATTGCGAAGATCGGCACCGGCGGCGGGCAGGGCTACGTGCTGGAGTACCGCGGCAGCGCAATCGAGGCGCTGTCTATGGAAGCCAGGATGACCGTCTGCAACATGTCCATCGAAGCGGGCGCCAGGGCAGGCATGATCGCACCGGACGAGACCACCTTCGCCTACCTGAAGGACCGTCCGCACGCACCGAAGGGGGCCGACTGGGACGCCGCCGTCGCCAACTGGAGTGAGCTGCGCACGGACGAGGACGCCGTCTTCGACGCCGAGGTGCACCTGAACGCGAATGAGCTGACACCGTTCGTCACCTGGGGCACCAACCCGGGGCAGGGGCTGCCGCTGAGCGAGTCCGTGCCGGACCCGGCCCAGATCCCTGACGAGAACGCGCGCATCGCCGCCGAGAAGGCCCTGTCCTATATGGATCTCGAACCGGGCACCCCGCTGCGCGAGGTCGCGGTGGACACCGTCTTCCTCGGCTCGTGCACCAACGGCCGGATCGAGGACCTCAGGGCAGCCGCTGAGGTACTGCGCGGGCGCACGGTGGCCAAGACAGTGCGGATGCTCGTCGTCCCCGGTTCGATGCGGGTCCGTCAGGCCGCCGAGGACGAGGGACTCGACGAGGTCTTCACCGCCGCCGGCGCCGAGTGGCGGCAGGCGGGTTGTTCGATGTGCCTCGGTATGAACCCGGATCAGCTGAAGCCGGGAGAGCGCAGCGCCTCCACCTCGAACCGCAACTTCGAGGGCAGGCAGGGCAAGGGGGGTCGGACCCACCTGGTGTCGCCGCTCGTGGCCGCCGCAACCGCCGTCCGGGGCACGTTGTCCTCGCCAGAAGACCTGAACTGAGAGGGAGCGCACCATGGAGCCGTTCACCAAGCACACCGGGGTCGGGGTGCCCCTACGCAGGTCCAACGTGGACACTGACCAGATCATCCCCGCGGTCTACCTCAAGCGCGTGAGCCGTACCGGCTTCGAGGACGGGCTGTTCGCGGCCTGGCGCGCCGACGAGCAGTTCGTGCTGAACCAGGAGTCCTTCCGGCAGGGCAGCGTCCTCGTCGCCGGTCCGGACTTCGGTACCGGTTCCTCGCGCGAGCATGCTGTCTGGGCACTGATGAACTACGGTTTCCGGGTCGTGATCTCCTCCCGGTTCGCCGACATCTTCCGTGGCAACGCCGGGAAGCAGGGGCTGCTGGCCGCCCAGTGCGAGCAGGCGGACGTCGAGCTGCTGTGGAAGCTGCTCGAGAACGAGCCCGGCACGGAGGTCACGGTGGACCTCGCGGAGAAGACAGTACGAGCCAAGGACTTCGTCGCGGGCTTCCAGATCGACGACTACACCCGCTGGCGGCTGCTCGAGGGTCTGGATGACATCGCTCTCACCTTGCGACACGCCGATGAGATCGGCACGTTCGAGCAACGGCGGCCCTCCTGGAAGCCGGTCACCACACCCGTGACGGCCTCCTGAGTCACGGATTCCCTGCTCAGAAAGGGAATCGCGGCGCGGCCGACGGTCGGTGAAACCACGCCAAACGGCACCGGATGGGCCCTCCAGCGGCCTTCCGCGGGGCGCAACGGCGCACCCGATAAGGAAAAAATCCGCGTGCCGTTTGGAATTTGTGCTGCATTGGTAATACCGTGTGCGCATGTCGGCCGGTGTGGCCGGGTAACAAGTAGTTCTTCTTGGAGGACTGGAATGGCCAACAAGGCCCAACTGATCGAGGCGCTCTCGGAGCGCCTGGGCGACAAGAAGGTCGCTTCGCAGGCTGTCGACAACCTCGTCGACATCATCATCCGTACGGTCAACAAGGGCGAAAAGGTGAACATCACCGGCTTCGGTGTGTTCGAGAAGCGCGCCAGGGCTGCCCGTACCGCCAGGAACCCGCGCACCGGCGAGACCGTGCGTGTCAAGAAGACCAACGTCCCGGCCTTCCGTGCCGGTACGACCTTCAAGGACGTGGTGAGCGGCGCCAAGAAGCTGCCGAAGGCCACCACGGCCAAGCGCGCCACGGCCTCTACCACGACGACGCGGAGCACTGGCACCACCAGCAGGACGGCCGCCAGCCGCCCGACCGCAACGCGCAGCACCACCACGCGCACGCGTGCCACGACGGCTCGCAGCACCACCACGAGCCGCACGGCAACGGCGAAGGCTGCCACCGCGCCGCGGACGGCTGCGAAGACCACCGCCACCAAGGCGGCTCCGAAGGCCACGGCTGCCAAGGCCACCACGGCCAAGAAGGCTGCCGCGAAGCCGGCTCCCAAGGCCACCACGGCCAAGGCGACCACTGCGAAGGCGGCTCCGAAGACCGCGGCGAAGAAGACCACCGCGGCCGCACGGAAGAAGAAGTAGTAGGCGCACGCAGGGGCTGTCGCGAAGCCCTTGCGATGCGTTCGGCCGGCGCGCCCGAAAACCGCGGGCGCGTGAGCTGACAGACAAGAAGTAGGCGACTCGAGAGTCAGCGACTTCTCGGCAGGGCCCCGCGCCACCGGCGCGGGGCCCTGCCGCGTCGTGGCCCTCTCAGGATTTCACGGGCGCCGGAGCCGGCAGCGGGCTCGGCAGGTAGGCCGCTGCCACCAACCGTGGACCCCGCCCTCGCTCGCCGGGGGCGAAGGACAGCAGCCAGACCGAGCCCTTCTTGCTCGCAACGCCACCGAATTTGGTTTCCGGCAGGGCGAGACCGTCGCGTTCGGCGAACGCGGTCACCATGTCCGGGATGACACCGCCCTGGCTGCACACCAGCGGTGTGCCGCCCTCGGCGGCGATTTCCCGCACGCGGGCGCGGCCCCGCCCCTGGTCGGTCCAGTACCTGTCTTCCGACAGCGACGGCTCGTGCTCGATTTCGAGACCGAGGTCGCCTGCGATGCCCTGCACGGTCTGGACGCACCGAAGCCGTGGTGCGGACAGCACCCGGTCCGGGCCGAATGCTCGCAGCAGCACCCGCAGTGCTTCCGCCTGCCGCATTCCCGCGTCCGACAGCGGGCGCAGGTCGTCGTCGCCGACCCATTCCTCGCGCTTGCCGGCCTTGCCGTGCCGCACCAGCAGCAGCGTTGTCAGCTCGGGAGGAAGGGCCGTGAATGTGCTGAGCACGCCCCGTTCCGATTGGTAGCTCAGCAGTTCCGCCGCCTGTTCCGGGGCCAGCCAGCGCAGCTCGTCGACTTCCGCATTGGGGGTGAATCGGCCCGCCTCGGCGCGCGCGGAGAAGTAGTCGACCGTTTTCCAGCCGGCGGCGATACGGTATTCGACCCTTTTCAGGAAACGGCCGAGAACGGCGGTGGAACCTGTTTCCTCCGCGACTTCCCGCACCGCGGCAACCGGGACGGTCTCGCCGGAATCCAGCTTTCCCTTGGGCAGTGACCAGTCGTCATAGCGGGGACGGTGCACGACAGCAATTTCGATGCCGGCCACGGCCCGCCGCCACAGTACTGCTCCCGCAGCACGAGTGACGGGCCGGTGATCCGTACTGGTCACCCGGATGCTCCGTGTTTGCGAAGCAGCTCGACCTGGTGGTCGCGCACCTCGACGGAGTCGGCGGGGGAGGGCACCCATTCGCCGGACTCGGTCAGTACCCAGCACCGGGTCTGCGGATCGAGCGCCGAGTCGAACAGGTCGTCCAGCTGGGTGGTCAGCTTGGGATCCTGCACCTGCACGAGCGCCTCGATGCGCCGGTCCAGGTTGCGGTGCATCATGTCCGCGCTGCCGATCCAGTAGCTGTCGCCGCCGTGGAAATGGAAGATCCGGGAGTGCTCGAGGAACCGGCCGAGGATCGAGCGCACCGTGATGTTGTCGCTGAGCCCTGGCACGCCGGGCTTGAGTGCGCAGATGCCACGCACGACGATCTGCACCGGCACGCCCGCCTGCGAAGCGCGGTACAGCCCATCGATGACCTGCTCGTCCACCAGCGCGTTGCACTTGATGCGGACACCCGCCGGCCTGCCGGCGCTCGCGTGCCCGATCTCTTCGGCGACGCGCTCCAGGATGCCGCGCCGGATTCCTTCTGGGGCGGTCAGGATGTTGCGGTAGGACGCCTGCCGGGAGTAGCCGGTGAGCACGTTGAAAAGGTCGGTCAGATCGGCTCCGATGGCGGGATCGGCCGTCAGCAGGCCCAAGTCCTCGTACAGCCTGGCCGTCTTCGGGTTGTAGTTGCCGGTGCCGATGTGGCAGTAGCGGCGGATCGTGGAACCCTCCTGTCGCACCACGAGCGCCACCTTGCAGTGCGTCTTGAGGCCGACGAGGCCGTACACGACATGCACGCCTGCCCGCTCCAGCGTGCGAGCCCAGGTGATGTTGGCCTGCTCGTCGAAGCGCGCCTTGATCTCTACCAGTGCCACGACCTGCTTGCCGGCTTCTGCCGCGTCGATGAGCGCATCGACGATCGGGGAGTCACCCGAGGTGCGGTACAGCGTCTGCTTGATTGCCAGCACCTTGTCGTCGGCGGCGGCCTGCTCGATGAAACGTTGCACGCTCGTGGAGAACGAGTCGTAGGGATGGTGCACGAGGACGTCGCCCTCGCGCAGGGTCGCGAACACGCTCTTGGGCGTCTCCCTCTCGCCGAAGGCCGGGTGAGTGGCCGGGACGAACGGGCGGTCCTTGAGCGCCTTGCGGTCAACGGCCGAGAGCTGCTGCAGGCAGTTGAGGTCGAGCAGCCCCGGTACCTGCACGACATCGCGCGGGTCGACCTCCAGCTCGCGCAGCAACAGTTCGAGCATGTGCTCGCTCATGTCCTGCGCCACTTCCAGCCGTACCGGCGGACCGAAACGTCGTTGCGCGAGTTCGCGTTCGAGCGCCTGCAACAGGTCCTCGTCGCGGTCCTCCTCGACCTCGAAGTCGGCGTTGCGGGTGACACGGAACACGTGGTGCTCGGTGACCTCCATACCGCTGAAGAGCTCGCCGAGATGTGCGGCGATCAGCTCCTCCAAGGGCAGGAACGTCGCGGTCGGCGCATCGCGTTGTGCCTCGACGCGCACCAGCCGGGGCACGTTGTTGGGCACCTTCACCCGCGCGAAGCGCTCGGTGCCGCCCTCCGGATCGCGCACGGTCACTGCGAGGTTGAGCGAGAGCCCGGAGATGTACGGGAACGGATGCGCGGGATCCACGGCGAGCGGCGTGAGTACGGGGAAGATCTGCTCGGTGAAGTAGTGCGACAGCCGGATGCGGTCGGCCTCATCCAAATCGGACCACTTGACGATGCGGATGCCCTCGGCCGCGAGTGCGGGCCGCACGTGCTTCTCGAAGGCCGTGATGTGGCGCTCGACGAGGTCCTGGTTGCGCTTGGCGATGTATGACAGCTGCTCGCGCGGGGTCAGACCGTCCGCGCTGCGCACCGAAAGACCGGTCTCGTCCCTGCGTTTGAGGCCCGCCACCCGGACCATGTAGAACTCATCCAAATTGGACGCGAAGATCGCGAAATACTTGGCGCGTTCGAGCAGCGGCTGGGACTCGTCTTCGGCAAGGGCCAGCACTCTCGCGTTGAAGTCCAGCCAGGAGAGCTCGCGGTTGAAGTAGCGGTCGTCGGGTAAGGCGTCCGCCAGCCGCTCGGCACCGGTCGCGGCGGGCGGAGCCAGCGGGACCCTCGTGGCGGGGACCGTGCGGCCACCCGCGCCCGCCGCGCGGAGCGAGGGAGGTGTGGTGACGCGCAACCCGTCCGTCGGCCCTGCGGGTGCCGGCATCGTCTCGTCGTAGCTCACACCTGCATTGTTCCCCACTTCAGCGGGTGGTGCGCAGATCCGGTCGAACGTTGCGGTGAACAGTTCAGCGCAGCACGCAGGCGGTGTCCAGCAGCGCTGTGGTGCGTGGACCGAGGCCGAGCAGGCGGGCGTGCTCGAGGTCTTCCGGGGTGTCGACGTCACTGCGCAGCGAGGGTGCCGAAAGGCCGAGTGGATGTGCGCCCGAGTGGGTGTGCGCCAGCGCGGAACCGTTGCCGAAGTGGGGGTTGAGGGGACGTCCCGGCGCGGACAGCAGCAGCGTGGTGCCGGTGCCCTGCCGGTCGGCGGTGAACGCCCGGTGGCCCGCGGCCTCGGCGAGCGCCGCCGCCAGCTCGGAGGGTCGCAGTGCAGGCAGGTCGGCCTGCAACGCGCCGACCACACCCGCCGGATCGTCGGCACGCAGCAACAGCTCACCGGAGCGCAGCGCGCCGTTGAGCCCGCGCGCACCGTTCTCGCCGGTGACCTCCACACCGAGGTCGCGTAGCTCACCCAGGACCTCGGGGTCGGTGCCGACGACGAGCACGCGGCGGACCCCGGAAGCCGCGACGGCCGCGCGCAGCGTGTCGGCGGCGAGGGCCAGCACCAGCGCGGCATGGCAGCCTGCGCCGGTGGGGTAGCCGAGCGCGCCCCTCAGCCGGGACTTGCCGGCGTGGGGCGGTTTGAGCGGCACGATCAGATCAACGACCACCGGGGCCGGTGGTGCCGTCCGTTCCCTTCGCGTCACCTCACCATCTTTACCCGACCGGCCGCGAATGTGTCTGTGGGAGGATCGACGGACCGTTTGTGGAAGGAGGAGCCTTGGCTGATCGCGAGAAGGGTGGCTTCTGGGTGGGAGCGGCCGCGGTGCTGTTCTACCCGCTGAGCTGGATGAGCCGCAGCGTCTACCAGGGGGCGGAGCGGATTCCGCGTGAGGGCCCTGCGCTGCTCGTGTTCAACCACGTCTCGCATCTGGACCCGGCGCTGGACGCGGTGTTCGTGCACCGTGCCAGGCGGGTGCCGCGGTTCATGGCCAAGGACAGCCTCACCCGGATCCCGGTGTTCGGCAAGATCATGCTGGGCTCGGGCACGATTCCGGTCTCGCGGGGTACAGCCAACGCGGGCGACAGCCTCAGGGCCGCGCACGAGACGCTGCGCGACGGCAGGGTCGTCGTCATCTATCCCGAAGGGACGATCACCAAGGACCCCGAGGGCTGGCCGAAGCGCGCCTACACCGGCGTCGCGCGGCTCGCGCTCGACAACGACGTGCCGGTGATTCCGGTCGCCCGCTGGGGAACCCAGGAGATCTGGAACGGATACACCAAGAAGTTCCGGCCGTTCCCGCGCAAGACGGTGGTCCACTCCGTGGGTGAGCCGATCGACCTGTCGGCCTACCGGGAGAAGGACCGCTCGCAGACCGTGCTGCGGGAGGTCACCGAGCTGCTCATGGACAGCGTGCGCGAGTTGCTCGTCGATGTCCGTGGCGAGCAGCCGCCCGCGAAGCCGGGGGTCGGCGCCTGAGATGTCCGCCATCACTGTGCAGTCGGTTACGGTGCTCGGTGCGGGTTCGTGGGGGACGACGTTCGCGAAGGTGCTCGCCGACGCAGGCCGGGACGTGACGATGTGGGCCCGCCGACCGGAGGTCGCCGCCGAGATCCGCGGCGAGCACACCAACAACGGCTACCTGCCGGGTGTCCGGTTACCGGATCGGATCACCGCGACGACCGGCGCCGCCGAGGCGCTCGCCGGTGCGCAGGCCGTCGTGCTCGCCGTGCCGAGCCAGACGCTGCGCGTGAACCTCACCGGCTGGCGCGATCTGCTGCCGCCCGAGGCGATACTGGTGAGCCTCGCCAAAGGCGTGGAACTCGGCACGCTCAAGCGGATGAGCGAGGTCATCAGCGAGATCGCCGAGGTGCCTGCCGACGAGGTCGTGGTGGTGTCCGGACCGAACCTCGCCAGGGAGATCGCGCAGGGCCAGCCCGCCGCCGGGGTGCTTGCCTGTGTCGACCATGACCGGGCCGTTGCGATCCAGCAGGCGAGCTTCAACTCCTACTTCCGGCCCTACACCAACACAGACGTGATCGGCTGCGAGCTCGGCGGAGCGTGCAAGAACGTCATCGCGCTCAGCTGCGGCATGGCCGCCGGACTCGGCTTCGGTGCCAACACGATGGCGACCCTCATCACGCGCGGCCTCGCCGAGACAGCGCGGCTGGGGGCCAAGCTCGGTGCGGACCCGCTGACGTTCGCCGGTTTGGCCGGAGTGGGCGACCTGGTGGCGACGTGCACATCCCCGCTGTCGCGGAACCGGACCTTCGGCGAGCGGATCGGTCGCGGTGAGGCGGTCGAGCAGGCGCAGGCCGCTGCGGGTGGTCAGGTCGCCGAGGGCGTCATGTCGTGCCGGTCGATCCGCGAGCTGGCGCGCGGTGTCGGCGTGGACATGCCGATCACGGAGGCCATGTACCGGGTCTGCCACGAGGGCATGGACCCCGCCCGGGTCGGCGCCGAGCTCCTCGGCCGCCAGCAGAAGCACGAGTGGTCCTGACAGCCGCCGTGCCGCCACCCGGTCCACGGGCTGGGACGGTTTGCCGGGGTGGGGTGGCGCTGGCACGCTGACGGCGTGCTGCTGCCAGGTGTGTCCGCATGCGACGGTCGGTTCGACCGTCGTGGTGCCGCCTGCGCGCTGTGTCCTTGTTGTTGCCGGTGACCGGTTTCCCACCAGCCAACCCTTTCCCTCTTTCCGCAAGGACAGCTTTTCCATGTTCGCCGTTCCCGAGAACACCGTTGCCGCGGCGCCTGCCGAGAACCCGCTGCTGCGCCACCCCGTCCGCACCGCGCTGGAGTTCGCGACCGACCGCGAGCGCTGGCGCAATGTTCTGCGCTACGACCCCGATGTCCGCTTCGCCGCCTTGCTCGAGCGCACCGCCGGGCAGGAGGTGTGGTTGCTGAGCTGGCTGCCGGGACAGCACACGGGCCTGCACGACCACGGTCAGGCCACCGGGGCTTTCACCGTCGTCACCGGGCAGCTGAGAGAGACCGTCACGCGTCGCTCGCTCGACGGCAGGGTGCTCACTCAGGTGCACACCCCGTCCGCGGGCCAGTCCCGGGTGTTCGGGCCCGGCTACCTCCACGAGGTGCGCAACGACGGACCCGATCCCGCCGTCAGCGTGCATGTCTACCGCACGGGCCGGACGATGCAGTCCTACCAGCTCGACCCGCTCACCGGCCCGGTTCGCGACTGAGTGTGCGTCCGGCGACGTGCCCCGGCACGGCGGCGCCGGCCGGCACATAGCTCGCGGACTCCGGCTCACCGAACATGGTCCGGACCGGCAGCACGCCGGCCCAGGCGGTGCCGTGTGCCAGGTCCTCGGGCTCGTCGACCGGCTCGCCGGAGCGCACCTTCACCGACGCCTCCGTGAGATCCAGTGACAGCACCGCGACAGCGGCGAGCTCCCGTGCATTGGGTTCCCGCGCGTGCTCCCACGAGCCCGGACTGAGGTGCCTGGTGAGAACCCACAGGCCGTGTAGTTTCTCCGCCGGGTCGGTGACCTGGTGGGCGCGCCCATGAACAACAGCACTGCGGTAGTTCATCGAATGGTTGTTTACTGACCGCGCGTAGACAATGCCATCCACAATCGTCACAGTTACGCATACGTCCACGCCCTGCGCGGCCTGTCGCACGTTGCCCGACCCGGTGGACCCGTGAACATAGAGCGTGTCGCCGTCCCGGCCGTAGCCGGTTGGCACGACCACGGGGGAGTCGTGCAGGACGAGGCCGACATGACAGACGAATGCCTCGTCGAGCACCTGATAGAGGGCGGTGCGGTCCTGTGCCGCGCGGTCTTTCTTGCGGGTGAGCGTGCTGCGAGCGGTCGGTGACAGAGGTGCTGACTGCGTCATGCACTACACGATCTCAACCGCAGTGGCATCATGAAACGTCCACAAGTGCGCATTCTTGGGAGGCCACTGTGCGTCGTGGTGACACCGCATTACCGGTCAGTCTGAACAGGGACTCGGGCGTGCCGCTGGCCGTCCAGCTGGCCGACGCACTGCGTGAGTCCGCCGCGTCCGGGCATCTGCGCGGTGGCGACCGGCTGCCGTCCACTCGCGCGCTCGCCGACCGGCTCGGCGTGAGCCGGACGGTGACGTCGGCAGCCTACGAGCAGTTGCATGCCGAGGGCTGGATTCTCGGCAAGCACGGATCCGGAACCTACGTGACCACCTCGCCGCCGGCAGCGCGGCCGGAACGGCGCAGTGTGGTGGCCGCCGACGAGACACCGAACAACCTCGTGGTGCTCACGCCCGGGGTGCCGTGGGCCGAAGGTCTCGACCGGGCGGCCTGGCGACGGGCCTGGCGGGCGGCAGCGGACACGCCACCCGCGACCTACCTGTCGCGTTCCGGGTTCGCCGAGTACCGCGCTGTCATCGCCGAGCACCTGCTGCGTCACCGTGGTCTGGACGTCGGGACCGAGTCGGTCCTGGCCACCGCGGGCACCACGGCGGCGGTGGTCGAGCTGGCGAGCTCGGTTCTGCGCCCCGGCGACCTGGTCGCGGTGGAGGAACCCGGATACCAGCGCGCGGTGCAGGCGTTCCGGCGAGCGGGCATGCGTGTGCTGCCGGTTCCGCTGGATGCCGAGGGTCTGCGCGCGGAGGTCCTGCCCGAGGGGGTACGCGCGGTGTACTGCTCGCCGGCGCACCAGTATCCGATGGGCTGCCGGATGAGCGCGTCGCGGCGCGTCGAGCTCGTGGAACGGGCCCGTGCAGGGAAGTTCCTCGTCATCGAGGACGACTACGACGGCGAGCTGCGCTACGACGTCGCCCCCCTGCCGTTGCTCGCCTCGCTCGCGCCCGACGTGGTCGTCCACCTCGGCACCACGAGCAAGATCCTCACCCCGACCCTGGGCGCGGGGTGGATGGTGGCGCCGCCGTCGGTGACGACGGCCGTGCTGGACTACCGCGAGCTCATCGGAACGCGACCGTCGCCTGCAGGGCAGCGGGTGCTCGTCGAGCTGGCTCGGCACGGCGATCTGGGCAGGCACCTGCGCAGGTTGCGCCGCGAGCTGTCGGAGCGGCGCTCGATGCTGGTCGGCGTCTTCCGCCAGACCGGGATTCCGGTACTCGGTGACGATGCGGGCGCGCACCTGGTTGTTCCACTGGGCTCGGCGGAGGACGAGCGCGCCCGGCTCATGGCGGGCAGGCACCGCGGGCTGCTGCTCGACGGGCTCGGCCGCCACTTCGCCAGGGTGCCGACAGCCTTCGGTGTGGCCGTCGGATACGCCGGGTGCTCGCGGGAGTCCCTTCGCGAGTCGCTGCGGGTGCTCGTCGAGCTTCTTCGCGCAAGGCCCCGGTAGTGTGACGAGCCATGAGTAGCCGCAAGACCCGAGTGGCAGTCGTGTTCGGCGGGCGCAGCACCGAGCACACCATCTCCTGTGTGTCCGCGGGCAGCGTGCTGGCCAACCTCGACTCCGACCGGTTCGAGGTCGTCCCCATCGGCATCACCAGGGCCGGTGGCTGGGTGCTTGGCACGGGCGACGCCGAGGCGCTACGGATCCGCGGCAAGGAGCTGCCGTCGGTCGAGGGCGGTCGCGCCCTGGTGCTGGCAGGCGACCCGACCAGCGAGGGCATCCTTGCGCTCGAGCTCGGCCAGCAGGCCGAGGTGCTCAGCGGAGTCGACGTCGTGTTCCCCGTCCTGCACGGTGCCTTCGGCGAGGACGGGACCATCCAGGGGCTGCTCGAAATGGCCGACATCCCGTACGTGGGGGCCGGTGTGTTCGCCAGCGCCGCAGCGATGGACAAGGAGTACGCCAAGAAGCTGCTCCTCGCGGAGGGGTTGCCGGTCGGCCCCTATGCGACCGTCCGGCGTGGACAGTCGACTCTGGACAGCGCGGAGCGGGAACGGCTTGGCCTGCCGGTGTTCGTGAAGCCGGCACGCGCCGGTTCGTCCATCGGTATCAGCAAGGTGACCGACTGGGCCCAGCTGGACGACGCGATCGTGCTGGCGCGGCAGACCGACCCGAAGGTGCTCGTGGAGGCCGCGATCTCCGGCCGCGAGGTCGAGTGCGGTGTGCTGGAGTTCCCGGACGGCCGGATCGAGGCGTCGCTGCCCGCCGAGATCCGGGTGCTCTCCGACACGGCCGACGCGTGGTACGACTTCGAGACGAAGTACCTCGGTGAGGACGCGGAGCTCGACATTCCCGCCAAGCTCGACGACTCGGTGACCGAACGGCTGCGGGTGTGTGCTGTGCGTGCTTTCGCCGCGCTGGACTGCCAGGGCCTGGCTCGGGTGGACTTCTTCGTCGGCCCCAACGGCGAGCTGACCATCAACGAGGTCAACACGATGCCCGGCTTCACCGCCACCTCGGCCTACCCGAAGATGTGGGCGGTCACCGGCGTCGACTACCCGACGTTGCTCTCGACCCTCGTCGACACCGCCCTCGCCCGCGGTACGGGCCTGCGCTAGCTACTTGAAGCGCACCGGTACCGGTGGCAGTGTGCCGTCCACCGTGTCGGAGATCTGCTGCAGTGGGCCCGTTCCGGCATCGGCCGGCACCGTCAGGGCGACGAAGACCGCGCGATCCACGGCGTACCAGGTGGCTGCGCCCTCGCCGGGTACCTCCAGCCAGCTCACGCCGTTGATCTGGCGCAGCGGCGTCATCGGTGTCAGCTCACGGGGCGTCTCCAGGCCGCAGCGCAGCACCACCGGGTCGCCGTTGCCCCAGGCGACCGTCGCAGGCGGGGCCGGTTCGGCCAGTACGCGCCGGAGCAGCAGCGCGCCGCCCGACTCGAGCTCGGCCGGCGCTGCCTGGACCAGGCTCGTGCACTGCGAGCTGCCCGCCTGCGGAGCGGGGACGGTCACCAGCGGCAGCGGTCCGGTATGGGTGGGCTGTTCCCCGTCGGAAGACGCGAGCAGCCCGAACACGGCCACGACAGCAGCGAGCGCTGCCGCGAGCGCCGCGGCAATGATGATCACGACTCGTGGAGGCGCGCCGGTCTCGGTCACACCTCCACTACAGCACAGAACTACAGATGCACGACGGGGCAGGTCAGCGTACGGGTGATCCCGTCCACGTTCTGCACCTTCGCCACGACCAGCTGGCCGAGCTGGTCGACGTTGTCGGCCGTGGCCCTGACGATCACGTCGTAGGGACCGGTGACATCCTCGGAGCTGGTCACACCGGGGATGCCGGCGATCTCGGCGGCGACGGAGGCTGCCTTGCCGACCTCGGTCTGGATGAGGATGTATGCGTGGACCACGTGGTGTCCCTTCCTATGGATGGGGTTGTGCAAGCTGGGGTAGGAACGTTGACGCAACGTACCCCAACGGGGCAATGATCGGACATCCAATGAGTTTCTGGCTACACCGGAGGTATGTGTGGAGGACAGAGCGGTGCCGGACAGCGGCACCGGCGACACCGTTGCGGCGATCGGTGAGTTCGGGCTGATCCGGGCCATCACCGCGAACCGGACACAGCCGTCGACGACACTGCTCGGCCCTGGCGACGACGCGGCCGTGGTCGCGGCGCCCGACGGCCGCGTGGTGGTGTCGACGGACATGCTGGTGCACGGCGTGCACTTCCGGCTGGACTGGTCCACTCCGGAGCAGGTCGGCCGCAAGGCCGCCGCCGTGAACCTCGCCGACATCGCCGCGATGGGTGCGGTCCCGACCGCCCTCGTGGTCGGGATCGGCTGCCCCGCGGACACCCGGCGCGCTGTGCTCACCGAGCTGGCCGACGGGGTGGCCGCGGAGGCTGCCCGCGCCCACGCCGGCGTGGTCGGCGGCGACCTGGTCCGTGCCGACGAGTTGGTGATCAGTATCACCGCGCTCGGCGACCTCGGCGGGCGGCCACCCGTGTCACGTTCCGGTGCTCGCCCCGGTGACATCGTCGCCGTGTGTGGCCGGCTCGGCTGGGCGGCTGCCGGACTGGCCGTGCTCGGGCGGGGGTTCCGCTCGCCGGTCGGCGTGGTCGGTGCCCAGCGCAGTCCGGAGCCACCGTACGAGGCGGGGCCCGCGGCGGCCGTCGCAGGTGCGACCGCCATGATCGACGTCTCCGACGGGTTGCTCGCCGATCTCGGTCACCTCGCCGAGGCGTCGGAGGTCGGCATCGACATACGCACGGACTTGCTCGACGTTCCGCAGAAGCTCACCGATGTCGGCACCGCGCTCGGCGCCGATCCACTGCACTGGGTGCTGACCGGCGGCGAGGACCACGCCCTTGCGGCGACGTTCCCGTCCTACACCGACCTGCCCGCCGGGTGGGTGCGCATCGGGACGGTGCTCATGCCCGACACCGGTGTGACCGTCGACGGGGTGCCCTACGAGCACGAAACCGGGTGGGAACACTGGCGTTGATCGGGTTGTATGGGCCGGTGCAGATCCATGTAGTCGCTTTCGACCATCCGGACGCCGTCAAGCTGATCGACCTGGTGCAGCAGGAGTACGTGACCCGCTACGGCGACCCCGACGCCACACCCGTCGCGCCCGCCGAGTTCGCGCCGCCGAACGGCATCTTCTGCGTCGGCTACCTCGGCGACGAGCCGGTCGCGTGCGGTGGCTGGCGGGCGCACGACGGGCCCGAGCCGCAGTTCCTGCCGGGGGACGCCGAGCTCAAGCGGATGTTCGTCGTGGAATCGGCGCGGGGCAACGGGTACGCCCGCGAGATGCTGGCCGAGCTCGAGCGCACCGCGCTGGCCGCCGGGCGCAGGCGAACGGTGCTGGAGACCGGTACCGAGCAGCCGGAGGCGATCGCGTTGTACCGTTCGTCGGGCTACACCGACATCCCCGGCTTCGGCGTGTACCGGTGCGCGCCGGAAAGCGTCTACCTCGCGAAGGAACTGGTGCCCTAGATGGCGATCTACGCGCTCGGCGAGCTCGAGCCCAGCATCCATCCGGACGCCTACGTCCACCCCGACGCCACCCTGATCGGCGACGTGCGGATCGGCGCGCACGCCTCGGTGTGGCCACAGACGGTGCTGCGCGGTGACCACGGCTACATCGAACTGGGCGAGCGGTCCAATGTGCAGGACGGCTGCGTGCTGCACTGCACCCGGCTGGACCCGACGATCCTGGGCGCCGGCTCGGCGATCGGGCATGCGGTACACGTCGAGGGCGCGCGGATCGGCTCCGGCTGCCTCATCGCGTCCGGCTCGGTGGTGCTCAACGGCACGGTCATCGAGGACGGTGGGATGGTCGGCGCCGGCGCGGTGCTGTCGTACAACTCGCACGTGCCGTCGGGGCACATCGCGCTGGGGGTTCCGGCGAAGACCAGGCCCAATGTCTCGTTCGGTCCGGAGCAGATCGCCCGCGTGGTCGAAAGCTATGTCATGCGCGCGAAGCAGTATCGTGCCGAGCTGCGAAGGCTCGATTGATCAACCGCTATCCTCGCTTGCCGTGACCTCACGACCGCTGCACGAGATCGTCGAGCCGGGCTGGGCGCAGGCGCTGGCGCCCGTCGAAGCCAACATCGCCAAGATGGGGGAGTTCCTACGCACCGAGGTCGCCGCCGGGCGTACCTATCTGCCGTCCGGGGACAACATCCTGCGAGCGTTCCGGCAACCGCTGGCCGATGTGCGCGTGCTGATCGTCGGCCAGGATCCGTACCCGACGCCGGGACATGCCATCGGTCTCTGCTTCGCAGTCGCCCCGGACGTCCGGCCACTGCCCAAGAGCCTGGTCAACATCTACCAGGAGTACTGCGACGACCTCGGCCACCCGCAGCCGTCCACCGGCGACCTCACACCGTGGACCGAGCAGGGTGTGCTCCTGCTGAACAGGGCGCTCAGCGTGCAGCCCGGCAAGCCGAACTCGCACCAGGGCAAGGGCTGGGAGGAGATCACCGAGCAGGCGATCACGGCGCTCTCCGCCCGCGACGAGCCACTCGTGGCGATCTTGTGGGGCAGCAACGCGCGCAGGCTCAAGCCGTTGCTCGGATCGGTGCCGTGCATCGAGTCGGTGCACCCCAGCCCACTGTCGGCACGCAACGGCTTCTTCGGCTCGCGTCCGTTCAGCCGCGCCAACGAGTTGCTGGCCAAGCAGGGCGCCGCGCCGATCGACTGGAAGCTGCCGTAGCGCGTCCCTAACAAACACCCAAGGCCACCAAGGTTTGCGTAGATCAGACACTGCGGCGCGAAGCGTCTCCGTTTGGGTGGTGGTGGGAGACGGGCGGGCGCAACCAAGGTGGCCTTGGGGAGCGTAAAAAGCACGAAGCCCGGTGGATCGCGATGATCCACCGGGCTTCGTCGAAATTCTGGCGTCAGCCCCGAACGACCTTGCCCGCCTTGATGCAGGAGGTGCACACGTTCAGGCGCTTCCGCTGGGAGAGCCCGATCTTGGCGTGCACGGTCTGGATGTTCGGGTTCCACCGACGGCTGGTACGCCGGTGAGAGTGCGAGACCGACTTGCCGAAGCCCGGCCCCTTGCCACAGACGTCGCACACGGCAGCCACGTCGAACACTCCTCGAAGAAATAGGTAAACAAACCCACCCGGCGAACACCGGGCAACTCGAACAGGGTAGCCGGTGCTCTCCCGGCGAGCGCAGCCGGGTCGCTACCCTCGCCAGGACCCCTCGACACCAGCACGGAGGATACCGGTGCAGGCTTTGGACGCGGCGGCTGTGCAGGCGTGGGCCGCCGCCTGTGTGCACAGCCTGGGAGCGCTGCGAGCGGACATCGACGGCATCAACGTCTATCCGGTTGCCGACTCCGATACCGGTTCGAACCTGCTGTACACGCTCACCGCGGCGCATGCCGCGCTGGCCGAGCGGGCCGCCCCCGGCGGGGCAGGGGACGCACTCGGCGTGTTCGCCCGCGGTGCGGTGGCCGCCGCACGGGGCAACTCCGGCGTCATCATCTCCCAGGTGTTGCGTGGCCTCGCCGAGTCGGCAGCCGGCACGGCCGAGCTCGATGGACCGGGCCTGGTCGCGGCGCTGAAACGGGCCGACACACTGGCCACGGGTGCGGTCGCCCGCCCGGTCGCGGGCACGATGCTCAGCGTCCTGCACGCCGTCGCCATCGCCGTCGAGGACGGTTCGCTCACCGAAGTCGCCACGACAGCCGCGAAGGCTGCTGCCGACGCACTGGAGGAGACGCCGCACCAGCTCGCGGCGCTCGCGGTCGCCGGTGTCGTCGACGCGGGCGGCCGCGGTCTCGTCGCGATGCTGGACGCGCTCGTGGGGGTCGTCACGGGCACGAGCGGGGAGCCGGAGCACGCACTGGCCGTGCCGGAACTCGCGCTGCCTGCGCCACGGGCGTGGGAGGTGATGTACCTGCTCACCGGTGCCGAGGAAGCGGCACTGCCCGCACTGCGCAGGGCACTGGCAGGGCTCGGCGACAGCGTCACGGTCGCCGGCGACGGTGCCGGTAACCACGCGGTCCACGTGCACTGCGCCGACATCGGTGCGGCGATCGAGGCCGGGCTGCGCTACGGCAGGCCGCACCGGGTTCGCGTGGAACCGCTGATGACCCCGGCCCCGGTGGAGACCGCGGCGGCGCGCGGGGACCGGGCAGTGGTCGCGGTGGTGCACGGCGACGGGCTCGCCACGCTCCTCGCCGGCGAGGGCGTTCCGGTCCTGCAGGTCGGCGCGGACACCGAACCCAGCACCGAGGAGCTGCTCGGCCTCGTCACCGAGACGGCGGCCAGCCACGTGACCGTGCTGCCGGGTGGTATCGAGCTGACCGCGGCGGCCGAGCGGATCGCAGGGCATCCGGTGCTCGCCGATCGTGACGTCGTGGTGGTGCCCTGCGCCTCCGGGGTGCAGGTGCTCGCGGCGATCGCGGTGCACGATCCCGACCGGAGGGCGGGCACCGACGCCGTCGCGATGGCCGAGGCGGCGGCCGCAACCCGGCGCGGCGATATCGTGGTGGCCGGGGAGGATTCCATCACCTGGGTCGGCCGGGCGCTGGCCGGTGACGTCCTGGGACTGGTGGACGGCGAGGTCGTCCTCATCGAGCGGCCCGGCAGGGCCGAGGCGGCCGCATTCGCCGTACTGGAACGGATGCTCGCGCTCGGCGGGGAACTGGTCACGATCCTCACCGGCGAAGGCGCTCCCGAGGGGATCGCGGATGTGCTGGCCGAGCATCTGCGTGCCGAGCGGCCGGAAGTCGAACTGGTGTGCTATTCCGGTGGGCAGACCGATGCGCTGCTGCTGATGGGTGTGGAGTGATGACTGGGCTGGACGAGGCGCTGTCGAGGGTGCTGGGCGCCAAGACCGCGAAGGCGCTGGCGAACTCGCTGGACATCAATACCGTGGCACAGTTGCTGCGGCACTACCCGCGCCGCTACGCCCGGCGCGGTGAGCTCACCGACATCGCCGGGCTCGAGATCGGCGAGCACGCCACCGTGCTGGCCCGGATCGAGCACGCCACCAAGAAGCCGATGCGCCAGCGCAAGGGCTCGATCCTCGAGGTCACCATCACCGACGGCAGGCGCAGGCTCTCGTGCGCGTTCTTCGGTAACCAGGCGTGGCGGGAGCGGGAGCTGCGGCCGGGGCGCACCGGATTGTTCGCCGGCAAGGTCACCGCGTTCCGCAATACGTTGCAGCTGGCCAACCCGGAGTACGAGCTGATCGATCCTGACGGCGATGGTATCTCCACAATGGACAGTTTCCTCGCGGAGATCATCCCGGTTTATCCAGCGGCTGCAGGGATCCAGTCGTGGACGATCGGCTACGCGGTGCGCCAGGTGCTCGACACGCTCGACCGCGGCGACGACCCGCTGCCGGAGTGGCTGCGTGACCAGCACGGTCTCGGGCATCTGTTCGACGCGCTGCGCCACATCCACCGGCCGGAGAGCTTCGAGGAGCTGGACGCCGCCCGCGAGCGGCTCAAGTGGGACGAGGCGCTGGCGATCCAGCTGATCTTCGCCCAGCGCCGCCACTCCGTCGCGTTGCGCCCTGCCCCCGCCTGCCCGCCCGTGCCGGGCGGGATCGCGGCGGCGTTCGACGAACTACTGCCGTTCCAGCTCACGCAGGGACAGCGGGAGGTCGGCGCGAGAATCGCCGCGGACCTCGCCGGTGCGCACCCGATGAACCGGCTGCTGCAGGGCGAGGTGGGCAGCGGCAAGACCGTGGTGGCGCTGCGCGCGATGCTGCAGGCGGTGGACGCGGGCAGGCAGGCGGCGATGCTCGCCCCGACCGAGGTGCTCGCGGCGCAGCACGCCCGTTCGCTGCGGGCGATGCTCGGGGAGCTCGGCCGGGCAGGGGAGCTGGGTGCCGCCGACAACGCGACCAGCATCACGCTGCTCACCGGGTCGATGTCTCAGAAGGAACGCAAACAGGCGCTGCTCGACATCGCCAGCGGCGCGGCGGGCATCGTCGTCGGAACACACGCACTGATTCAGGAGCACGTGACGTTCGCCGACCTGGCGTTCGTGGTGGTCGACGAGCAGCACCGGTTCGGTGTCGAGCAGCGCGACGCCCTGCGCTCCCGTGGTGCCGACGACACCAGCCCGCACGTGCTGGTGATGACGGCGACCCCGATCCCGCGGACCGTCGCCATGACCGTGTACGGCGACCTGGAGGTCTCGTCGCTGCGGGAACTGCCGGCAGGGCGCTCGCCGATCTCGACCACCGTTGTGCCCGTGGCCGAGAAGCCCACCTGGCTGGACCGGGGGTGGCAGCGGCTCGTCGAGGAGGCGCGCAAAGGGCACCAGGCGTACATCGTGTGCCCGCGGATCGGCGACGAGCCGCCCGCCGACAACAACTCGGACAAGCGGCCCGCGATCGCCGTGCTCGACCTGGCTCCGCAGCTGGCCGAGGGCCCGCTGGCCGGCCTGCGGATCGGGGTGCTGCACGGGCGGATGCCCAGCGACGACAAGGACTCGGTGATGCGGGACTTCGCCGCGGGCAAGCTGGACGTGCTGGTGGCGACGACGGTCATCGAGGTCGGCGTGAACGTGCCGAACGCGACACTCATGATGATCATGGACGCCGATCGGTTCGGGGTGAGCCAGCTGCACCAGCTCCGTGGTCGTGTCGGCCGGGGTGACGTGCCGGGCCTGTGCCTGCTGGTCACCGACTCGATCGACGGCACGAGCACGCGGGCACGGCTCGCCGCCGTGGAGTCGACGCTGGACGGCTTCGAGCTGTCCCGGCTCGACCTCGAGCTCCGGCGGGAGGGGGACATCCTCGGTGCCGCACAGTCCGGCAAGCGTTCGGGGCTGAAGTTGCTGTCCCTGCTGGAGGACGAGGACCTGATCGCGCAGGCCCGCACGGTCGCACTGCGGATCGTCGGCGACGACCCGGCGCTGGCCGGCCACCTCGGCCTCGCACGGATGGTGGCCGATCTCATCGACACCGATCGCGCGGAGTTCCTGGACAAGTCGTAGCGGGAGCGTTTCGTCCCCCAAGGCCACCTTGGTTGCGTTCAACGCGACCAAGGTGGCCTTGGGGACTCCCACGATGGTGGTACTCCGGTTTCGCCTCCGTGGCCTAGGCGGTAGACGGGTGCGCATGCGAATTCGACTGGCAACGTCCCTGCTCGCAGCCTGCACCGCCACCGTTCTGACAGCCCTTCCAGCGCAGGCCGATCCGGGTGCGCAGCCCGACCCGCCCAGCTGGGGGCTGGACCGGATCGACCAGCGGCAGGGGGGTGACCAGCTCGATCAGACCTACCACTACACCGGTGACGGCACCGGGGTCACGGTCTACGTCATCGACTCCGGCGTCGATGGCACCCATCCCGACTTCGGCGGGCGGGTCGCCGGCGGCAAGGATTTCATCGACGGCGACGACCATCCCGCCGACCTCAACGGTCACGGCACGAGCCTCGCCGGGGTGATCGGCGGTCAGGCGCACGGTGTCGCGAAGGGGGTGCGGATCGTGCCCGTGCGGGTGCTCGACGAGAACGGTGCCGGCAACGGCCTCAGCGTTGTCGCTGGTATCGACTGGGTCGTCAACAACGCACAGCAGCCCGCGGTCGCGGTGATCGGGGTAGGCGGTCCGCCGAGCGACCTCGTCGACCAGGCGGTGCGCGGGCTGGCCGCGCTCATGCCGGTGGCGGTCGCCGCGGGTGGGGCCTCCGCCGATGCCGGACTGAGCTCTCCGGGCCGGGTGCCCGAGGTGCTGACCGTCGCGGCCAGTGACCGGACCGACACGGCAGCGGCGACATCGAACTTCGGCCCCGCCGTCGACCTCTACGCGCCGGGCGCGGACATCACGGCGCCGGGCCTCGGCGGTGGCACGGCGGTGCTGTCCGGTACCTCGGTGGCGGCCGCGCACGTTGCCGGGGCCGCGGCGCTGTACCGGGCGGTGCATCCGGAGGCCACGGCCGAGGAAACCACGGCCGCGGTTGTGGCAGGCGCGACGCAGGACGTGCTCACCGGTGTACCGGAGGGCACAGCCAACCGGCTGCTGTACACCGGCGCGGAAGCCGGCCCCGGCCAATCCGGTCCATAAGCTGGGAGCGAACTCCCGAAGTCCGGGACTTTCGAGGTAACGTTCCTCGGACCGATCCGAGCAAAGGGAAGGACCGGGAATGTTCCGCAAAGTGCTCGTCGCCAACCGTGGCGAGATCGCCATCCGCGCGTTCCGTGCTGCCTACGAGCTGGGCGCGGGGACGGTTGCCGTGTTCCCGTACGAAGACCGCAACTCGTTGCACCGGTTGAAGGCGGACGAGGCCTACGAGATCGGCGAGCCGGGGCACCCGGTGCGCGCCTACCTCTCTGTCGACGAGATCGTCCGCGCCGCCCGCAAGGCCGGAGCCGACGCCGTCTACCCGGGCTACGGGTTCCTGTCGGAGAACCCCGATCTCGCGCGCGCGTGCGAGGCCGCGGGGATCACCTTCGTCGGGCCGACTGCGGAGATTCTCGAGCTGACCGGCAACAAGGCCCGCGCGGTGACCGCTGCCCGTGCGGCAGGCGTGCCGGTGCTCGGCTCGTCGGAGCCATCCTCCAATGTGGACACTCTGGTCGCGGCTGCCGAGGAGCTCGGCTTCCCGTTGTTCGTCAAGGCCGTCGCCGGTGGTGGTGGCCGTGGCATGCGCAGGGTCGAGCAGCCGCGCGCGTTGCGCGAGTCGATCGAGGCGGCCTCGCGCGAGGCCGAGTCCGCGTTCGGCGACCCCACGGTGTTCCTGGAGAAGGCGGTCGTGGAGCCGCGGCACATCGAGGTGCAGATACTGGCCGATGGTGAGGGCGAGGTCATCCACCTCTACGAGCGCGACTGTTCGGTGCAGCGCCGCCACCAGAAGGTGATCGAGCTGGCGCCCGCGCCGAACCTCGACCCCGAGCTGCGGGAGCGAATCTGTGCCGACGCGGTGAAGTTCGCCAGGCAGATCGGCTACCGCAACGCCGGCACCGTGGAGTTCCTCGTCGACCGCGAAGGCAACCACGTCTTCATCGAGATGAACCCGCGTATCCAGGTCGAGCACACGGTCACCGAGGAGGTCACCGACGTCGACCTGGTGCAGTCGCAGCTGCGCATCGCCTCCGGCGAGACGCTGGCCGACCTCGACCTGGCGCAGGACCGGATCTACCTGCGTGGCGCGGCCCTGCAGTGCCGCATCACCACCGAGGACCCGGCGAACGGTTTCCGCCCGGATACGGGCATGATCAGCGCCTATCGCTCGCCCGGCGGATCGGGCATCCGGCTCGACGGCGGTACGACCTTCGCCGGTACCGAGATCAGTGCGCACTTCGACTCGATGCTGGTCAAGCTCACCTGCCGCGGCCGGACGTTCGCCACCGCCGTGGACCGCGCTCGCCGTGCCGTTGCGGAGTTCCGGATCCGTGGTGTCGCTACGAACATCCCGTTCCTGCAGGCCGTTCTCGACGACCCCGACTTCCAGGCAGGCCGGGTCACGACGGCGTTCATCGAGGAGCGGCCACACCTGCTGACCGCGCGGCATTCCGCCGACCGCGGGACCCGGTTGCTGACCTATCTCGCCGACGTGACCGTCAACAGGCCCAACGGCGAGCGGCCCCGGCTCATCAACCCCGACGAGAAGGTCCCCACTCTGTCCGAAGTGGACCCACCGGCGGGGTCGAAGCAGAAGCTGACGGAACTCGGGCCGGAGGGGTTCGCCCGCTGGCTGCGGGAGTCGCCGACGATCGGTGTCACGGACACGACTTTCCGCGACGCCCACCAGTCGCTGCTCGCCACGCGGGTGCGTACCAAGGACCTGCTGGCGATCGCGCCGGTGGTGGCGCGCACCGTGCCGCAGCTGCTGTCGGTGGAGTGCTGGGGCGGTGCGACCTACGACGTTGCGCTGCGGTTCCTCGCCGAGGACCCGTGGGAGCGGCTCGCGGCTCTGCGGAAGGCCATGCCGAACATCTGCCTGCAGATGTTGTTGCGTGGCCGCAACACCGTGGGGTACACGCCGTACCCGACCGAGGTGACCGATGCGTTCGTCGAGGAGGCGACCGCCACCGGTATCGACATCTTCCGGATCTTCGACGCGCTCAACGACGTCGAGCAGATGCGGCCCGCGATCGAGGCCGTGCGCGCGACCGGCTCGGCCGTGGCCGAGGTGGCGCTGTGCTACACCTCGGATCTGTCCAATCCGGCCGAGAAGATCTACACGCTCGACTACTACCTCAAGCTGGCCGAGCAGATCGTCGGCGCCGGCGCGCACGTGCTGGCCATCAAGGACATGGCAGGACTGCTGCGGGCGCCCGCGGCGGTGAAGCTGGTGACCGCGCTGCGCCGGGAGTTCGACCTGCCGGTGCACATCCACACCCACGACACGGCGGGTGGTCAGCTCGGTACCTACCTCGCCGCGATCGGTGCGGGTGCCGATGCGGTGGACGGTGCCGTTGCCTCGATGGCGGGCACGACCTCGCAGCCGTCGCTGTCGGCGATCGTCGCCGCCACCGACTACTCGGACCGGCCGACTGGTCTGGACCTACAGGCGATCGGCGACCTCGAGCCCTACTGGGAGACGGTGCGCAAGATCTACGCACCGTTCGAGGCGGGTCTTGCCTCGCCGACGGGGCGTGTGTACCACCACGAGATCCCGGGTGGCCAGCTGTCGAACCTGCGCACGCAGGCGCGGGCGCTCGGGCTGGGCGACCGGTTCGAGGACATCGAGGCCATGTACGCCGCGGCCGACAAGATCCTGGGCCACCTGGTGAAGGTCACGCCCTCCTCGAAGGTCGTCGGCGACCTCGCCCTGCACCTGGTGGGCGCCGGGGTGTCGCCCGACGAGTTCGAGGCGGAACCCGGCAAGTTCGACATCCCGGACTCGGTCATCGGGTTCCTGCGCGGCGAGCTGGGCGACCCGCCGGGCGGCTGGCCGGAGCCGTTCCGCACCAAGGCCCTTGCGGGCCGTGGCGAGCGGAAGCCGGTGGCCGCACTGTCCGATGAGGACCGTGCCGACCTGGTGAAGGACCGGCGGGCCGCGCTGAACCGGCTGCTGTTCCCCGGGCCGACGAAGGAGTTCCTGGCCCATCGTGAGGCCTACGGCGACACCAGTGTGCTGCCCAGCAAGGACTTCTTCTACGGGCTCCGCCCCAGCGAGGAGTATGCGGTGGACCTGGAGCCCGGCGTGCGTCTGCTGATCGAGCTGGAGGCCATCGGCGAGGCGGACGAGCGGGGTATGCGGACCGTGATGGCGACGCTGAACGGTCAGCTCCGCCCGATCCAGGTGCGCGACCGCGCCGTAGCCTCGGACCTGCCTGCGAAGGAGAAGGCCGACAAGAACAACCCGAAGCACATCGCGGCGCCGTTCGCGGGTGTGGTGACGACGCAGGTGGCAGAGGGCGACACGATCGAGGCGGGCGCGACCGTCGCCACCATCGAGGCGATGAAGATGGAGGCCGCGATCACCGCACAGGAAGGCGGTACCGTTCAGCGCCTCGCCATCAACTCGGTACAGCAGGTGGAGGGCGGCGACCTACTGATCGTCCTCGAGTAACCGGGACCCTTGCCGCCCGGCTACCCGAGCCGCGAGTCCCCCGCCCAGGTGCGCGAGTCCCCCGCCCGGGCCCGCGAGTTGCCCGCTCAGGTCGGCGAGTTGCCCGCCCGGGTGCGCGAGTTGCCCGCCCAGGCCCGTGAGTCGCCCGCTGGGGCGCGCGAGTCCCCCGACCGGGCGGGCGAGTGCCCGGCGAGGGCCGCGAGTATCTCCTCTGGGTCCGGGCTTGCGTTGGGACGGGAGTCCGGCAGTCGCGTTGCTGGGCGCCAACCAGCGGCAACTCCGCGGCTGGAGCGGGGAACTCGCGGACTGGGGCGCGCAACTCGGCGGCTGGAGCGGGGGACTCGGCGGCCGGAGCGGGGGACTCGCCGGCTGGGGCGGGGGACTCGCGGACCGGAGCGGGGGACTCGCCGGCTGGGGCGGGGGACTCGCCGGCTGGGGCGGGGGACTCGCGGATAGGGTGGCCGGCGTGCTGGTTCACGCGGTACCGCAATGGCAGGGGGCGTTGTGGCCTGGTGCCAGGGATCGGCTGGTAACCGGGTGCCGGGTACTCGCCGCCCTCGCGGGCGAGGTGCTGGGCACCGAGGTCCACGAGGTGCCGGTCGCCGCTGCCGGATCGTCCACACACGCCGGATCGTGCGCACACGTCGGATCATCCACAGTAGACGGTATTGGCAACAGGCAGGCGCTGATCGAGAATCGGCAGGCCCAGCTGGCCGCGCTGGAGGCGCCCGAAGGGCGCGTGCTGACCATCGGCGGCGACTGTGGTGTGGACCTCGTACCGATCGGCGTCGCGCGCTACCGCCACGGCGCCGGGCTTGCCGCCGTCTGGTTCGACGCGCACGCCGACTGCAACACGGCGGCGAGTTCCCCTTCCGGCGCCTTCCACGGCATGGTGCTGCGCTCGCTGCTCGGCGACGGCGATCCCGATTTCGCAGCCAGCCCAGCGCTCGAACCCGGTCGCGCGGTGCTCGCCGGCACCCGTGCGTTCGACCCCGCCGAACGGCGAGCTGTTGCCGATGGACTGGTCCGCCACGTGCCCGTTCCCGCCGATCCGGACACCCTGCGCCGCACCGTCGCCGACACCGGTGCCGCGACCGTCTACCTGCACCTCGACCTCGATGTGCTGGATCCGGCCGAGTTCGACGGCACCCATTACCAGGAGCCGGGCGGGTTGACGATCGGCCAGCTCGTCGCCGGCATCGACAGCCTCTCCGCGTTCGAGATCACCGGTGCGGCGATCACCGAGTGCGCCGCCACCGAACCCGCCGACGTTCTTCGCTTGGCTCCCGTGCTCGAAGCCGTGGGGCGGCTACTGCGTGGGTGACGGCGACCCGCCATTGTGGGCGGGATCGGCGGCCGCATGCCCCGCGGCGAAAAGCATGGTCGGGACCTCGGTGTTCGGGACGCCGAGCAGACTCGCCAGCGCCGCGTCGTCGAACCCGGCCACCGCGCAGCACGCCAGCCCCAGTGCCGTGCCGACGAGGTAGAGGTTCTGTACCGCGACGCCGGAATCGACGTGCAGCGTCCGGTAGTGCCGCAGCGGGTACTTGGCGAACGCCACATCCAGCCGCGCGGTCAGCGCGAGCGACACGGCCGCGCGCTGCGCGAACTCGGGCTGCACGTACACCTCCTGCAGCGCGTCGAACGGATCCCCGGTGCTCAGCTCGACCAGCTCGTGCGAGACGGCCTCGTAGCGGTAGACCCCCGGAGGGATCTGCTCGGCGCGGCGGACGACGAGGTAAGCGCGCAGGATGTCCAGCCCACCCGCACTCGGCGCCATGCTCAGGGGATAGTCGTTCACGCCGTACGCCGGGACGAAACGTTGCACGCCGACCGAGAACCGCAGCCAGGCACTCAGCGCTGTGAGCTCCAGATCCCGATCGGCGTAGCGGTAGGCCGATCGGCGAAGGGCCAGCGTGGCAACGAGGTCCGCCTGTGGCGGGTGCACATCCGGCAACGGCAAACGCCGCCCGCCCTGCAGCGCGGCCCGCAGTACCGGGCTCTGTGAGTTGAGCAGCCGGTGCACCGCCAATGCCTGCTCGGTGGTCTGCCGGTCGCCCATCACACCTCCGGTCGCCTCCCGCTGATCACGGCACCGGCATCGTAACCCGATCGGGTAAAGATGTTGCTACTTTGCGAGCTCGGCGACCAGTTCGTAGGATCGTTTACGATCCTCCTGATCGTGGACCATGGTGGTGATCATGATCTCATCGGCGTCCGTGTCGGCCAGCAGCGAGTCGAGTCCTTTGCGGACGGTCTCCGGCGACCCGACGATGTTGCTGCCCATCCGGTCCTCGATGAACGCCAGGTCGAGGTCGGTGTAGGGGTAGTCGGCAGCCTCCTGCGGCGTCGGCAGCGGGATCGGCCTGCCCTTGCGCAGGCTGAGGAACGTCAGCCCGCCCGGCGCGGCGATCCAGCGCGCGTGCTCGTCGGTGTCGGCGCAGATGACGGACGCGCCGAGCAGCACGTACGGCTTGTCGAGCACCGCTGATGGCCGGAAGGACTCCCGGTACAGGCGCACGGCAGGCAGCGTGTTCTCCGCGCTGAAGTGATGCGCGAATGAGAACGGCAGCCCCAGCATGCCGGCGAGTTGCGCGCTGAAGCCGCTCGAGCCGAGTAGCCAGATCGGCGGCTTGTTGCCTTCGGCGGCGACCGCGTTGACCGGGCGGTCGGCGTCCGGTTCGAAGTAGGCGATCAGCTCGGCGAGCCGTTGCGGGAAGTCCTCGGCGCTGAGCCCGGCAGGCCCGCGCAGTGCGTAGGCCGTCCGCTGGTCCGTACCCGGCGCACGACCGATCCCGAGGTCGATTCGCCCTGGATGCAGTGCTTCCAGCGTGCCGAACTGCTCGGCCACCACCAGCGGTGCGTGGTTGGGCAGCATCACCCCGCCGGAGCCGACCCTTATCCGCTCGGTGGCGTCGGCGACGTGTGCGATCAGCACCGCCGTCGCCGAGCTGGCGATGCCCGGCATGTTGTGGTGTTCCGCCAGCCAGTAACGGCGGTAGCCGAGCTGCTCGGTGTACCTGGCCAGGTCGAGCGTATTGCGGAACGCGGTGGCCGCGTCCCCGCCGCTGACGACGGGTGACAGGTCGAGAACGGACAGCGGGATGTCACGCAGGGAGGTCACGTTCCACGTCAACGCGCCTGGCCCGCGCCTGCATTCCCGTCAGTGCGCGTCGGGGAGCCAGTCGTCGTCGGACGCGAGCACCGTCAGCAGCTGGGTCGCCCTTGTCAGTGCCACGTAGAGCACCCGGCGGCCGGTCAGCGACTCGGTGATCAGCTCGGTCGGTTCGAGCAGCACCACGGCGTCGTACTCGAGGCCCTTGGCGTCGAGGCTGCCCACGACCTTCAGCCGGTCCTCGGCCTGCCCGGTCAGCCAGCCCTCCACCTCGGCGACCCGGTCCATCGCGCAGACCACGCCAACGGTCCCCTCGACCGCGCCGAGCAGTTCCTTCGCCGCCACCTGCAGCGCGCTCTCCCTCGCCACCGGCTCGATGGTCCGGACCTGTGGTGCCAGCCCGGTCTCGCGCACAGCGTGCGGCAGCTGGCCGTCGTCGGCGTGCCCCGCGACGACCCGCGCGGCCAGGTCGAAGATCTCCGCCGAGTTGCGGTAGTTCGTGCGCAACGTGTAGCGCCTGCGCTGGGTGCGGCTGCCGAACGCCTGATCGCGCGCCTGCGCGGCCTCGGCCGGGTCCGGCCAGGAACTCTGCACCGGGTCACCGACGATCGTCCAGCTCGCGTACTTGCCGCGCCGGCCGATCATCCGCCATTGCATGGGGGAGAGGTCCTGCGATTCGTCGACCACGACGTGCGAGTACTCGTCGTAGTGCTCGGGCCGCAGCCGTGCCCCTGCGTCGCGGGAGTCGCGTGCCTGCTCGGCGTCCAGCTCGAGCCGCTGACGCCTGCGGCGCTTCGGCGGCGGGCCGATGAGCACGCGCAGTTCGTCGAGCAATGGGATGTCGGCAACCGACCAGCCCTGCGACCGGTCGGCCATGGACGCGGCGAGCAGCGCGATCTCGGCAGGGCTGAGCAACTGCTTCGCCGTACGGCTGAGCCTTCGCTCGTCACTGAGCCAGCGCAGCACCTCGCCCGGGTAGAGCACCGGCCACCACACGACCAGGAACCGGTGGAAGTCGATGCGCTCGCCGAGTTCGGTGATCAGGTCGGCGCGCTCGATCGTTTTGCCGTCGGCGCGCGCGTACTCCTCTGCCTTGTCGGCCAGCGCTCCCAGCAGGGTCTCCGCCGCCCGAATCCGCGACCGGTTCGGCGGCCCGCCCTGGCCGTGTACCTTGCGGCGCACCTTCTCCAGCTCTTTGGCGCCCAATTTGAGCACCTCGCCGCGGTAGACGATGCGCATCTCGGTGGGTGCGTCCGGTGGGGTGTCCCGCATGGCCTTGAGCAGGACCTTGCGCATGCGCAGCGAGCCCTTGACCGCCGCCAGCGGCGCCGGGTCGTGGCGTGTCGCGTCGATCCCGTCGAGAACCTGCCCCAGCGCGCGTAGCTCGACGTTGGTCTCACCCATCGACGGAAGTACGCGCGAGATGTAGTTGGTGAACACCCCGGAAGGTCCGACCACCAGCACGCCGGCGCCGCCGAGCTGCCGCCGGTAGCGGTAGAGCAGGTACGCCGCCCGGTGCAGGGCGACGGCGGTCTTGCCGGTCCCCGGTCCACCGGTGATCTCGGTCACCCCGCGCCACGGCGCGCGAATGACCTCGTCCTGCTCCTTCTGGATCGTGGCCACGATGTCGCGCATCTGCTCGCCCCGCGAGCGGCCCAGCGCGGCCATGAGGGCGCCCTCGCCAACGACGTTCATGTCCTCGGGTACCGCGTCCGGGATCAGCACGTCATCGTCCACATCGAGCACTGACTGCCCCGAGCAGCGGATCACCCTGCGGCGCACCACATCCATCGGTTCCTCGGCGGTGGCCTGGTAGAACGCCGCCGCTGCCGGCGCGCGCCAGTCGGTGACCAGGTTCTCGAACTCCGCATCGCGGATACCGAGCCTGCCGACGTACGCGGCCTCGGAACCGGTGTGGTCGAGCCTGCCGAACACCAGGCCCTCGTACTCGGCGTCGAGCGTCTGCAGCGTCTGGTTGGCGTGATGCACCATCATGTCCCGCTCGAACAGCATCGAGGCCTGCTCGAAAACGGCTTCGCGCTGGGCGCCGTGACCGATCTCGTAACCCCTGGCCCGCATGGCCTCGGCCTGACTGCGGAGTTCCGCGAGCCGGGCGTACACCCGGTCCACGTGGGACTGTTCAATGGCGATCTCGGCCCGTCTGACCCGAGGTTCCGACACTCAGCGCTCCTGCAGCAAAATCGCCGGGAAGGGGAAGAACGACAATACGCGCTCGCTCCTTGGGCATCACCAGGTCCCGCCCAGTCTCACAGTCTCGGGCAGGATGCTGGGGTGACCAGAATCGTGGCCGGGCGGGCGGGCGGGCGGAAGCTGCGCGTTCCGCCGCGCGGTACCCGCCCGACGTCGGAGCGGGTGCGCGAGGCGCTGTTCAACGCGCTCGAGGTCGCCGGTGAGCTCGACGGTGCCAGAGTGCTCGACCTCTACGCGGGGTCCGGCGCACTGGGCCTCGAGGCGTTGTCCCGCGGTGCCGCCGATGTGCTGTTCGTGGAGGCCGATCGCCGTGCCGTTGACGTGCTGCGCGGGAACGTCACGCTGCTCGGGCTGGGCGGCACGGTCCGGCACGCCAAGGTCGAGGTGGTGGTCGCCGAACCGGCTGCCGCGCCGTTCGACATCGTGCTCGCCGATCCGCCGTACGCGCTCAGTGGCGACCGGCTCAGTGCCGTACTGACAGATCTCGCGGACCGCGGCTGGCTCACCGAGGGTGCGCTGGTGATCGTCGAGCGGGCGCTGCGCGACGGCGAACCCCAGTGGCCGCAGGCACTGCATGCCCTGCGTACCAAACGCTACGGCGACACGGCGCTGTTCTGGGCCGAGTATCTCGTCACACCGCGCGCGTAGGCGGTCTTCGCTTGGTAGCGTCCGCGCCATGCGGCGAGCGGTATGTCCCGGTTCCTATGACCCAGCAACCAACGGGCACCTCGACATCATCGAGCGGGCTGCGCAGCTCTTCGACGAGGTCGTCGTTGCCGTGCTGATCAACAAGAAGAAACAGGGTCTGTTCACGATCGACGAGCGGCTGGCCATGCTGCGCGAGGTCACCGAGAAGCTGCCCAACGTGCGCGTCGACGCCTGGCACGGGCTGCTCGTCGACTACTGCAGGCAGCACGACATCAAAGCCATCGCGAAGGGGTTGCGTTCGGTCAGCGACTTCGACTACGAGTTGCAGATGGCGCAGATGAACCGGGAGCTCTCCGGGGTGGAGACCCTGTTGATGTCGAACAACCCGGCCTACAGCTTCCTGTCCAGCTCGCTGGTCAAGGAGGTCGCGACCTACGGTGGGGACGTCTCCCAGATGGTGCCGAAGGTCGTACACGAGCGTCTCGTCGCCAAGCTCGCCGAGCGCGGGTAGTTCAACTGAGCGTCACGCGCTGCTCACGTAGTCCGGTTACGGTGCGAAAATGACCAACTACCGAGTGCGCGTCATCACCGCCACGCTGGCTCTGGTCGCCGCCTTCCTCGGTGGTGCCACGCCTGCGCTGGCCGTCTCCCTGCCGAGCGTGCAAACCGAGTGCGGGGACACCTCCGACTTCCGGGTGGTGCCGCTGGCCGACCTGCCGGCCGAGGCCACCGACACCTACGACCTGATCCAGGTCGGCGGGCCGTATCCGTACCGGCAGGACGGCACGACGTTCCAGAACCGCGAGCGCCTGCTGCCCGACTGCGACCTGGGCTACTACGCCGAGTACACCGTCGAAACGCCGGGAAGCCCGACCCGCGGTGCACGGCGCATCGTGACCGGTGACGGCGGGGAGTACTTCTACACGGCCGACCACTACGCGAGCTTCGTACTGATCGATGTGACCTGACACGCCCGTACCCGGGTTGTTCACGCCAATCTCCGCGCCGAACGGGCAGACTGGAGTCCTGCACGTGGGGATCGATGGTGCGAGGGAGTTTGCCGTGTACCGGGTGTTCGAGGCTCTCGACGAGCTGGTCACGATCGTGGAGGAGGCGCGGGGCGTCCCGATGACCTCCAGCTGTGTGGTCCCGCGCGGCGACGCGCTGGAACTGCTGGACGACATCCGTGACGCGTTACCTGCCGAGGTCGACGACGCCCAGGACGTGCTCGACAAGCGTGATGAGCTCCTCCACAACGCGCACACCGAGGCGCAGAACACGATCAGCTCGGCCAACGCCGAAGCGGAGCGCACGCTCGCCGAGGCGAACGCCGAGGCCGACCGGCTGCTCGCTGAGGCACGTGCGCGTGCCGAACAGTTCCTCGCCGACGCGAACGCCGAGGCCGACCGTGCCGTCGCCGCGGGTCAGGCCGAGTACCGCGATCTCACCGAGCGCGCACGCGGGGAGTCGGAGCGGATGATCCAGGCAGGCCGCGATGCCTACGACCGCGCGGTCGAGGAGGGCAGGCACGAGCAGGCACGGTTGGTCGCCCAGACCGAGGTCGTGCAAGCCGCGCACGGCGAGGCGGGGCGGATCGTCGACGAGGCACACGCCGAGGCGGACCGGCAGCGCGGTGACTGTGACGCCTACGTGGACGGCAAGCTCGCCGAGTTCTCCGAGCTGTTGTCCACGACCTTGCGGACAGTGGACTCCGGGCGTAACCACCTGCGCGGGCCCTCGCAGCTGGGCGGTGGCCGCGGCGCGGTGTACGACTACCAGGCACATTAGCGACGCGGGAACTCCTTCCCGAACGCCTCGCGTACCCTTGTCGGCACAGGCACACGCCCGTGTCGGCGCGCCTGCCCCCATTCCATCCCGATCTTCGAAGAATCCGATGCCTGAAGAGAGCCTCGGCCAGGACCGTGCCAACGTGCGCGATCCGTGGCTGATCGATATTCGCGAGCTGGGCCGCAGGCCCGGCTCCAGCCGGCAGGTGGTGCTCGACGTGCGCGTCGACACCCCGCTCGGCGTGCCCGATGTGATCACCGTGCCCGAGGGGGCGAACGTCTCCCTCGACCTGCTGCTGGAGTCGGTCGTGGAGGGCGTGCTGGTCACCGGCACCGCGTCCGCGCCGACGGCAGGCCAGTGCTCGCGTTGCCTCGACCCGATGGCCGACGACGTCGAGGTCCAGCTGACCGAGCTGTTCGCCTACCCCGACTCCGCGACGGACGAGACCACCGAGGAAGACGAGGTCAGTCGCGTCGTCGACGACCGGATCGACCTGGAACCGGTGGTGCGCGACGCCGTCGTGCTGGCGCTGCCGCTGGTGCCGCTGTGCAGCGACGACTGCGCCGGGCTGTGCCAGGAATGCGGCGTGAAGTGGGCCGATCTCGAGCCCGGACACGGGCATGAGACGATAGACCCTCGGTGGGCCGCGCTGGTCGAGCGCTTGGAGGACACTTCGGGTGACACTCCGGCGAACGACTCGGACCGGTAGAGCCCGACGAGCACCAGCTCGACCCATTCGGCAAGCACGCTCGCGCCCGCGAGCAGACCTTGATGAGGAGAACCAGTCGTGGCCGTCCCGAAGCGGAAGATGTCGCGTTCCAACACCCGCTCGCGCCGCGCTCAGTGGAAGGCGGCTCCGGTGGAGCTGGTGGCCTGCCCCAACCGCGCGTGCCGGCAGCTCAAGCCCCAGCACGTCGCCTGCCCGGCGTGCGGCCAGTACAGCGGCCGTCAGGTTGTCGAGCCCGCCTGAGGCTGTCCGTTATGGGGGGTAAGTCGCCAACCGGCCCGGCAGCAGATCCCGCACCGCTACTCGCGGCGCTCGGCGTCGAGTTCGATGCCGAGCTGCTGACACTCGCGTTGACCCACCGTTCATACGCGTATGAGAACGGTGGGTTGCCGCCCAACGAGCGGTTGGAGTTTCTCGGGGACGCCGTGCTGGGCCTCGTGGTCACCGATCATCTGTACCGGCGGCATCCTGA
Source organism: Saccharomonospora sp. NPDC046836 (assembly GCF_040645195.1). Classification (NCBI taxonomy): domain Bacteria; kingdom Bacillati; phylum Actinomycetota; class Actinomycetes; order Pseudonocardiales; family Pseudonocardiaceae; genus Saccharomonospora; species Saccharomonospora sp. NPDC046836. The sequence continues at coordinate 162,478 of NZ_JBEYXW010000004.1, read as the reverse complement.
CCTGCCGGAAGGCCAGCTTGCGAAGCTGCGCGCCAGCGTGGTGAACATGCACGCGCTGGCGGGTGTCGCCCGCGATCTCGGCGAGGGCGGCCTCGGCGCGCACCTGCTCCTCGGCAAGGGGGAGGAGCTGACCGGCGGCCGCGACAAGGCCAGCATTCTCGCCGACGGGCTCGAAGCCGTGATCGGCGCGACCTACCTCGCGCACGGCATCGAGACGGCACGGGACCTCGTGCACCGGCTGTTCGGTGACCTGCTCGCCCAGGCGCCGCTGCGCGGGGCCGGGCTGGACTGGAAGACCAGCCTGCAGGAGCTGACCGCCTCTGCTGGGCTCGGGGTGCCGGAGTACAAGGTCGAGGACACAGGTCCGGACCACCGCAAGGAGTTCACCGCAATGGTGCTCGTCGGTGGCCGCGATCTCGGCCACGGCGCGGGTACGACGAAGAAGGAAGCCGAACAGAAGGCCGCCGAGTCCGCATGGCTGGCCCTCTCCGCCGAGCTCAAGCCCGACCAGCAGGACTGACGCTAGAGGATTTGACAGTGGTCTGCGTGGCGGTGCGGGTGGCGGAACCTGAGACTCCCGCCCGCCGGCCCGACCGCCACCCCTGGTCGGGACGCTTCGCGCCGCAGTGCCCTCGGCTCCGGGATCGCCTCCTCATGAATGTCCAATTCACCACGTCGTCGCTGTCCTCGCGAGAAGACGCCTCAGAACCCGCGCCGGTGCAGGCTGACGGCCCACAGCAAGCGGCTCCGCCGCTTCTAGGCTGGTCCTGTGCCTGAGCTTCCCGAGGTCGAAGTCGTCCGCGCCGGTCTCGAACGGCATGTGGCCGGGCGGGTCATCACCTCAGTCGAGGTCCTCCACCCGCGGGCCGTCCGGCGGCACGTCGCCGGCGCCGCGGACTTCACCGGCCGGCTCGGCGGTGTGCGGATCGACGCCGCCCGGCGGCGTGGCAAGTACCTCTGGCTCGACCTCGCCGACGACGAGGCGCTGCTGGCTCACCTCGGCATGAGCGGTCAGCTGCTCGTTCAGCCGGAGGGCATGCCCGACGAGAAGCACCTGCGGGTGCGCTTCCGTTTCGCCGACGGCGGGCCCGAGCTGCGCTTCGTGGACCAACGCACGTTCGGCGGGCTGGCGCTGGCCGACCTCGTCGATGCCGGCGGGACGATCGTGCCGAGCACCATCGCCCACATCGCCCGCGATCCCATGGATCCGCTGTTCGATCCGGCCACGGCCGTGCGGGCTCTGCGGTCGCGGCGCACCGAGATCAAGCGCGCGCTGCTGGACCAGACGCTCGTATCCGGCGTGGGCAACATCTACGCCGACGAGGCGTTGTGGCGCTCGAAGCTGCACTGGGCCCGCCCGACGGACCGGCTCACCGCCAAGCAGGCCGGCGCGGTGCTCGCCGCCGCCGCGGAGGTCATGTCCGAGGCGCTGGTCGCGGGTGGCACGTCCTTCGACGCGCTCTATGTCAACGTCAACGGGCAGTCCGGTTACTTCGACCGCTCGCTCAACGCCTACGGGCAGGAGGGCATGCCCTGCGGGCGCTGCGGCACCGAGATCCGGCGTGACCCGTTCATGAACCGCTCGTCGTTCTCCTGCCCGCGCTGCCAGCCGAAACCCCGCCAGGCGCCCTGAGCGGGCCGCGCCGGCGGTGCCAGACGCAACATGCCGGAAACCTGGGTCGTAACGTGGCCGTGCTGCATTGGACGCGTGCGCACGGAACAGAGACCTGCGGGCGTGGCCGGCACCGACGTGGAGACACTCGAGCTGCGGTACCGGGTGATCCACGGGTACCGCCGTGCCTACCGGATGGCCGGGCGGGGGCCCGCGGTGCTGTTCATCCACGGCATCGGCGACGACTCCGTGACGTGGCTGGACGTGCTGGACGCCCTCACCGCCGACTTCACCGTCATCGCCCCGGACCTGCTCGGCCACGGTGGTTCGGACAAGCCGCGGGCCGACTACTCGGTGGCCGCCTACGCCTGTGGCATGCGCGATCTGCTGGCCACACTGGACATCGAGCGGGTCAGCGTGGTCGGCCACTCGCTCGGCGGCGGCGTGGCCATGCAGTTCGCCTACCAGTTCCCTGAGCTGTGCGAGCGGCTGGTGCTCGTCTCCTCGGGCGGTGTCGCCCGGCAGATCCACCCGCTGCTGCGGCTGGCGGCGGCACCGGGTGCGGACCTGGTGGTCCCGGTGGCCGGTACCGCGCCCGTGCAGGCTGCGCTGCGGGCCGCGCGGCAGCTGGTGCGTGCCACCGGCGGGCTCGGACTCGGCGACGACTTCGACTATGTGTTCGACCGCTATGCCCGGCTCACCGACAGCAGGACGCGGCAGGCGTTCCTGCGCACCCTGCGGTCGGTGGTCGACTGGCGCGGCCAGGTCGTCAACATGCTCGACCGGTGCTACCTGAACGAGGAGATGCCCACGATGCTCGTGTGGGGTGGGCACGACAACGTCGTTCCCACCCCACATGCGGAGCTGGCCAGGCAGGCGATGCCGGGTAGCCGCCTGGAGATCTTTCAGGAGGCAGGGCACTTTCCGCACCACACGGCACCGCAGCGGTTTCTGGAGATCCTGCGCGAGTTCCTCACCGAGACCGCGCCGGCCAGGTACGACCCGCGGCGCTGGCGGGACCTGCTGCGGCTCGGCCACCGGCGGCGGCTCGGACCGGTGCCGGCTGCCGCCGCCAGAACCAGCGTGCCCAGTGGCACCTAGCTTAGAGCGCGTATGAGGACTATCGCGTACCGGCTGCGCACGGAGGACACTTCTCAGACGCGCTCTCAGAGGCCGGTGCCCATGGCGAGCTTGGCGAGCAGGTCACGCCCGCCCTCGGCGTTACGCGGCTGGCAGAGCACGTCGTAGCGCCGGGCCACGAGCTGGCTGTGCGAGACGAAGTCGCGCCGTCCACGTGTGGCGGCGTAGCTCGTTGCGGCAAAGATCAGGCCGAAGGCCACACCGGACAACAGCCCGATCCCGATCGGCAGCAGTCCCGCGCCCGGTGTGAAGAAGCTCAGTAGCAGGCCGACGAAAAGTCCGAACCATGCGCCCGACATCGCGCCGCTGCCGAGAACCTTGCCCCACGTCAGCCGGGCGGCGACCCGCTCGACGAGCATCGGCTCCACACCGACGATCGTGACGTCCTGCACGGGGAAGTCCTTGTCGGCGAGGTGATCGACCGCGCGCTGCGCCTCCTCGTACGTGCCGTAGGAGCCGATCGGCCAGCCGGTGGGCAGAGTCGGCAGCTGTGGGCTGGGCTGGGCTGTACGGAACGCGGGCTGCGAGAACGCTGTGGTCATGTTGCTCACCTCGTGGGCGAATGATGTTTCCCTTACAGCACGTCCAACGTCAGGTACCCCGCGGTTAGTGCCCGATGTGCGCAATTCACAGCAGGTTCTCAGCGTGCGACCGCTGTGCTCACGTGCCCGTTGACCGGCTCCAGCAGGGACACACCGCTGGGTGAGCCGACCGACAGCCACTGTCCGAAGTAGCGGATCGAGAACAGCTCGTCGAGCACCATGTAGGCTGCGCCGACGAGCCCGCCTTCCTCGCCGAGCCGCGCCCTTTCGATGCGTAGCTCCCGTGTGGACAGTGGAAGGGAGCGCCGGTAGATGGTCTCCCGGATGGTCGCGAGGAACAGATCGCCCGCTCCGGCGACCTTGCCGCCGAGCAGGATGATCGAGGGGTTGTAGAAGTTCACCATCGTCGCGAGCATCGCGCCGATCCGCCTGCCCGCCTGCACGAGCAGTTGCACGGCGTGATGGTCGCCCGCACGGGCTGCGGCGGTGACGTCCTCACCGGTGACGGTCCCGTTGGCCGTGAGTACGGCCGCCAGCGCGGGGCTCGTCCCGGACTGCGCCAGCGCCGCACCGTCCCTGGCCAGCGCCGCACCGCCGGCGAGCGCTTCGAGACATCCGGTCTTGCCGCAGCGGCACACCACACTGCTGTCGTCGGAGACGGCGGCGTGACCGATGTCGCCCGCGCAGCCCTGTGCACCACGGTGGAGCCGGCCGGCGTTGCTGATCCCGGCGCCGATACCGGTGCCGATCTTGATGTAGAGCAGGTCACCGCCCGCGATCGGCAGACCTGGGGTGCGGAGTTCGCCGAGGCAGAGCAGGTTCACCTCGTTGTCCACCCACACGGGGGCGTGGTAGCGCTGCGAGAGCCGGTCACGCACCGGGTAGTTGTTCCAGCCCGGCATGATCGGCGGTTCGGACGGGCGCGCCGTGGCGAACTCGACCGGGCCAGGCAGGCCGAGTCCGACGCCCCAGACGTCGTTGGTCGTGGCGCCGATCTCGGTGAGCAGCTCGTCGAGGGTTGCCTCCACCTCGGCGAGCACCGGCTCCGGTCCCTGTGCGATGTCGCAGTCGCGGTGGCGCATCGTCAGGACGGTGCCCATCAGGTCGGTGACGCCGGCGATGAAGCCGGTGGCGCCCAGCTCGGCGGTCAGAATCCGCCCTGCGTCCTTGCGGAAGCGAAGCGTCCTGGCCTGGCGGCCGCCCGTGGAGGGGTTGAGATCGCCCTCCTCCAGCAGGCCCGCATCGAGCAGCGTCGTGGTGCGCTGGGTGATGGCGGTCCTGCCGAGGCCGGTCCGCTCGCTCAGCGCCGGCCTGGTGTCCGCCTGTCCACTGCGCACCAGCTCCAGGAGACGTGTGTAGCTCTCCAGTAGCTCGGTGCTCGGCTCGTCCACGAGGACCCCCCTTATGTGCGGTGGCCCCCATCATATATCGGAGAGCGCGAAACTTCCGTTTGCTACATGCAATAGGTGGAATATCGGAAGCTTAAGAGGTTCCAGTGTGACGTGGGCTTCGCCATCGTCAAGATCTCGTTAACAGCAGGTCAGCACGCATCAAAGAGCCATCAGCGGCCCGGCGCGCCGGGTTCGCTATCGGTGAGGCTCTCGTCCGGACGGGGTACCCGCGAAGAGGTGACCCCACTGTGACGAGGACTCAGGGTGGCTGACTTCCTATTCGTTCTGTTACTGGTCGGCGGCTTCGTCGGCCTGGCGCTCACGGTACGTGGTCTGGAGAAGTTGTGACCGGCGCCGGAACGCTCGCGAACATCATTGCCGGTGTGCTGGGCCTCGGCCTGCTGGGGTACCTGTTCGTCGCGCTGCTGAAACCGGAGAAGTTCTGACATGACGGACTTCTCGGCCGGCCTGATCCAGGTCGGCCTTCTCATTGTGCTGCTGGCGGCGGTCCACCGGCCGCTCGGAGACTACCTGGCCCGGGTGTTCTCCTCGACGCGACACTGGCGGGTCGAGCGCGCGCTGTACCGGCTGTTCCGGGTAGACCCGGGTTCCGAGCAGCGCTGGAGTACCTACGCGATCTCGCTGCTCGGCTTCTCGTTCGTCTCCATCGTGCTGCTGTACCTGCTGCAGCGGCTGCAGGCGCTGCTTCCGCTGGACTTCGGCCGCGGCGCCGTCGAACCCGGGATGGCTTTCAACACCGCGATCAGCTTCGTGACGAACACGAACTGGCAGTCGTATTCCGGCGAGGTCGTCATGGGCCACACGGTCCAGCTGGCCGGCCTCACGGTGCAGAACTTCCTCTCCGCGGCTGTCGGTCTCAGCGTGGCGGTGGCGCTCATCCGCGGCCTCGTCCGTCGCGAGGCGGGCCGGATCGGCAACTTCTGGGTCGACCTGACCCGCGGCACCATCCGTGTCCTCCTGCCGATCTCGTTCGTCGCGGCGATCGTGCTCATCGGGCTCGGCGTCGTGCAGAGCCTGCGTTCCGGTGTGGACGTCACGAACCCCGACGGCACGCAGAGCACGATCGCGCTGGCGCCCGCGGCGAGCCAGGAAGCGATCAAGCAGCTCGGCACCAACGGCGGCGGGATCTTCAACGCCAACTCCGCGCATCCGTTCGAGAACCCGAACGTGTGGAGCAACCTGCTGGAGACCTTCCTGATGCTGGTGATCCCGGTGTCGTTGACGCGCACGTTCGGCACGCTCGTCGGCAACCGGCGACAGGGCTACGTCCTGCTCTCGGTCATGGGTGTGCTGTGGAGCGCGATGCTCGCGGTGACCTGGTGGGCCGAGACGCATCCGAACGGGCCGGCCGCCCTTCTCGCCGGTGCCGGGATGGAAGGCAAGGAGCAGCGCTTCGGGCTCGCCCTTTCGGCGCTGTGGGCCACCAGCACCACGGGCACGTCCACCGGTGCCGTCAACTCCATGCACGACAGCTTCAGCGGCCTCGGCGGCGGGGCGACCCTGCTGCACATGCTGTTCAGCGAGGTGACTCCTGGCGGTGTCGGTGGCGGACTCTACGGGATTCTCGTGCTGGCGATCATCGCGATGTTCCTCGCCGGGCTGATGGTCGGCAGGACGCCGGACTACCTCGGCAAGAAGCTCGGCCGCAGGGAGGTCACCTGCGCGGCCGTCGCGATGCTGGCCATGCCGGCCGTGGTGCTGCTCGGCACGGGCGTGACGCTGCTCCTGCCCGGTGAGGTGTCCGCGGCGCTGGCCAACTCCGGCCCGCACGGACTGTCCGAAGTGCTCTACGCCTACGCCTCGGCAGGCAACAACAACGGCAGCGCGTTCGCCGGGCTCACCGTTACCAGCGACTGGTTCCAGGGCTCACTCGGCATCGTCATGCTGCTGGCCAGGTTCATCCCCATCCTGGCGGTACTGCGGCTGGCCGGTTCGCTGGCGGCGCAGAAGAAGGTGCCCGACACAGCTGGCTCCCTGCCGACCACGAGCCCGCTGTTCGGCACGATGCTCGCCGGCACGGTCGTACTCGTCTCGGCACTGACCTTCATCCCCGCGCTCGCGCTGGGGCCGATCGCGGAGGCACTCTCTTGACAGTCTCGGTGCTAGTTCGCGGCAATCAAGGTGACCGCAGAGCGCGCTTTCTCTGGCCGCGATCGGGGCGGCAGGGCGTCCATCCGAACTGCGTCACCCGAACTCTCAAGGAGCGCCCTGCCGCCCCGATCGCGGTGGCGCGCAAACCCGCGGAGGAAGCATGACCGTAGAGACACGAAGTCGCGCCCCCGAGGGCCCGACGCCGCACCACGTCGAGAACGCAGGCAGAGTCGGCGCGGGGGTGTTCAACCCCCGCCAGCTGCTCACCTCACTGCCGGACGCGCTGCGCAAGCTCAGCCCGCGGCACCAGCTGAAGAACCCCGTGATGTTCGTCGTGTGGGCAGGCTCCGTACTGGTGACCGTGTTCGCGATCGCCGACCCGAGTGTCTTCACGATCCTGATCGCGGCCTGGCTGTGGTTCACGGTCCTGTTCGCCAACCTCGCCGAGGCCGTCGCAGAGGGGCGGGGCAAGGCGCAGGCGGACTCGCTGCGGCGGACCAGGAAGGAGACCGTCGCGCGCCGCCTGTGCGACGACGGCCGCGAGGAGGAGGTGCCAGGCGCGCAACTGCGGGTCGGCGATCGGGTCGTGGTCGAGGCAGGGCAGACGATCCCCGGCGACGGTGACGTGATCGAGGGCATCGCCACGGTCGACGAGTCGGCCATCACCGGCGAGTCGGCGCCGGTGATCCGTGAGTCCGGCGGCGACCGCAGCGCCGTCACCGGCGGCACCACGGTGCTGTCCGACCGGATCGTCGTGCGCATCACGAGCAAGCCGGGGGAGTCGTTCGTCGACCGGATGATCGCACTCGTCGAAGGTGCCTCGCGGCAGAAGACGCCGAACGAGATCGCGCTGACGATCCTGCTCTCGACGTTGACGATCATCTTCCTGCTGGCCGTGCTGGCCCTGCAGCCGATGGCGTCCTACTCAGGGAGCACGCTGTCGGTGATCGTGCTGACCGCGTTGCTCGTGTGCCTGATCCCGACCACGATCGGCGCGCTGCTCTCCGCGATCGGCATCGCCGGCATGGACCGGCTCGTGCAGCGCAACGTGCTCGCGACGTCGGGCCGGGCGGTGGAGGCCGCCGGTGACGTGTCGACGCTGCTGCTGGACAAGACCGGCACCATCACCTTCGGCAACCGAAGGGCGACCGCCCTGCACCCGGTCGGCTCCTCCACCGTCGAGGAACTGGCCGAGGCCGCCCGGCTCGCGAGCCTCGCGGACGGCACGCCGGAGGGCCGCAGCATCGTCGAACTGGTCGGGCGGGACTTCCCCGGAACAGCCGGCGACGAGCGGTCCGGGCACTTCGTGCCCTTCAGCGCGCAGACCCGGATGAGCGGCCTCGACCTCGACGGCCGCCAGATCCGCAAGGGCGCCGTCGAGGCGGTGCGGGGCTGGGTGGCCGAGCACCGCGGCGTGCTGCCGGGGGAGACCGTCCGGATCAGCAGGGAGATCGGCGAGCAGGGCGGCACGCCACTCGTCGTGGCCGAGCTCATCGGCGGCGACGCCGTGGTGCGCGGTGTCATCCAGCTGTCCGATGTCGTCAAGCCCGGCATGCGAGAGCGGTTCCGGCGCCTGCGTGCGATGGGCATCAAGACCGTCATGATCACCGGGGACAACCCGCTGACAGCCAAGGCCATCGCGGCCGAGGCCGGGGTCGACGACTACCTCGCCGAGGCGAAGCCGGAGGACAAGCTCGCGCTGATCCACAAGGAGCAGGAGGGCGGCAGGCTCGTCGCGATGACCGGCGACGGCACCAACGACGCCCCGGCGCTCGCCGCCTCCGACGTCGGTGTGGCCATGAACACCGGCACCTCGGCGGCCAAGGAAGCCGGCAACATGGTCGATCTCGACTCCGACCCGACCAAACTCATCGCGATCGTCGAGATCGGCAAGCAGCTGCTGATCACCCGGGGTGCGCTGACGACCTTCAGTATCGCCAACGACCTCGCCAAGTACTTCGCGATCCTGCCCGCGATGTTCCTGGCGATCTATCCGCAGCTCGATGCGCTCAACATCATGCGGCTGGCGACGCCGGAGTCGGCGATCCTCTCGGCGGTGATCTTCAATGCGCTGATCATCGTGGCGCTGATCCCGCTGGCGCTGCGGGGTGTGCGGTACACGCCGTCCAGCGCCTCCGCGCTGCTACGGCGCAACCTGCTGGTCTACGGGTTGGGCGGCATCGTCACGCCGTTCGCCGGGATCTGGCTCATTGATCAACTCGTCAGGCTGATTCCGGGAATCGGGTGAGGTGTGGTGCTGAAAACGTTCTTCCGGCAGTCCGGCGTCGCGATCCGGGTGCTCGTGGTGTTCACCGTGCTGCTCGGGGTGGTGTACCCGCTCGGTGTGTGGGCGGTGTCGCGGCTACCCGGCCTCCACGATCGTGCCGAGGGGTCGCTGATCGAGCGCGACGGTGTCGTGGTGGGTTCCGCGCTGATCGGGATCAACCCGGTGTTCGACGGCCTGCCCCGGCAGGATCCGTGGTTCCACACGCGCCCGTCGGCCAGTGCCGAGGATCCGCTCGGCCAGGGCGACCCCGCCACCTCCGGTGGTTCCAACGCCTCGGCCTTCAACCCCGAGCAGACAGAGCTGGTGCAGCAGCGCAAGGCGCTCATCGCCGAGCGGGAGGGCGTCGCCCCCGCGATGGTGCCCGCCGACGCCGTGACCGCATCGGGCTCCGGCGTCGACCCGGGCATCAGCTCCGCCTACGCCGAACTGCAGGCGGCCCGCGTCGCCCGCAACAACGGTGTGTCCGAGGCCGTGGTGCGCGCCCTCATCACCGAGCACACCAGCACACAGGCCATCGGTGTGCCCTCGGTGAACGTGCTGGAGCTCAACCTCGCGGTGCACGCCGCCGCGAGCCGGTAGGTGGCGCACACTGGAGCCGTGGACGTGGACCGTGGGCCGGAGCGGCCACGCCGGGGGGAGCTGCGCATCTACCTCGGCGCGGCCCCCGGCGTCGGCAAGACCTACGCGATGCTCGGTGAGGCGCACCGGCGGCTGGGACGTGGCACCGACGTGGTGCTGGGCGTGGTGGAAACCCATGGCAGGGAGAAGACCGCGCAGCTGCTCGAAGGGCTGGAGACGGTTCCACGGCGCGCACTCGTCCATCGGGGCCGCGAGTTCACCGAGATGGACGTCGATGGCGTGCTCGCCCGCAAGCCCGAGGTGGCCGTCGTCGACGAACTCGCCCACACCAACGTGCCCGGCTCGCGCAACGAGAAGCGCTGGCAGGACGTCGAGGAGCTGCTCGATGCCGGTATCACCGTCCTGACCACGGTGAACGTGCAGCACCTCGAAAGCCTCAGCGACGTCGTCGAGCGCATCACCGGCGTCCCCCAGCAGGAGACGCTGCCGGACGAGGTACTCCGCCGCGCCGAGCAGATCGAGCTGGTCGACATCACGCCGGAGGCGCTGCGGCGCAGACTGGCGCATGGCAACGTGTATCCCGCCGAGCGGATCGACGCAGCGCTGAGCAACTACTTCCGGGTCGGCAACCTCACCGCCCTGCGCGAGCTCGCGCTGCTGTGGGTGGCCGATCAGGTCGACCTCGCCCTGCAGCACTATCGCGCCGAGCAGGACATCACCGAGACGTGGGAGGCGCGCGAACGTGTCGTCGTAGCGATCACCGGCGGGCCGGAGAGCGAGACGCTCATCCACCGCGCGCGCCGGATCGCCACGCGGGCGGGCGCGGACCTGCTGGTGCTGCACATCCTGCGCGGCGACGGCCTCGCCGGTTCCGTGCCGACGGCGACCGGCCGCTACCGCAAGATGGCCGAGGAGGTCGGCGCCACGTTCCACACGGTCGTCGGCGACGACGTGCCGAGCGCATTGCTCGATTTCGCGAGGGGTGTCAACGCCACGCAGCTGGTGCTCGGGACGTCCCGGCGATCCCGGCTCGCGCGGCTTTTCGACGAGGGCATCGGTGCGACGGTCGTGCAGGACTCCGGGCCGATCGACGTGCACATGGTCACCCACGACGAGGCAGGCGGGCGGCTTCGGGCCCGGCTCTGGCGGGGCATCGCCAGCCCGTTGGGTCTGGTCCGCAATGGGCTCGGCTGGCTGCTGGCGGTGCTGCTGCCCATGCTGGCGACGCTGCCCGGCATCCTGCTGGAAGGTCACGTGGACTTCTCCAGCGACGTGGTGTTCTACTTCCTCGCGATCGTCATCGTGGCAGTCGTCGGCGGCCTCGGTCCCGCGCTCGTCGCCGCGCTGCTGTCGGCGGGCCTGCTCAACTTCTTCTTCACCCCGCCGCTCCACACCCTGGCGGTGGCGTCGCAGCGCGATGTGCTGACCCTCGTGGCGATGTTCATCGTGGCGGGCCTGGTCGCCCTCGTGGTGGACATGGCCGCGCGGCGCGCGGCACTCGCGGCACGTGCCCGTACGGAGGCATCCCTGCTCGCCTCGTACGCGCGAACGGTGCTGGCTCACCCTGAACCGCTCGAGCGACTGCTGGAGAAGGTGCGGGAGAACTTCGGCCAGACATCGGTGGGACTGCTGGAGAAGCAGGACGGGCAATGGCGGCGAGTGGCCCAGGCCGGTGGCGAGCGCTGCCCTGAGCCGGATGAGGCCGATGTGGACATCCCTGTGACAGACGACGTGCACCTGACCCTGCGCGGCCGCTCGTTGCCCGCCGCCGACCGCGGCGTGCTCGAAGCCGCGGCAGGGCAGGCGCTGCTCGCCCTGCGACAGCAGCGGATGGCGGCAAAGACGTTGGCGGCAGAGCGCAAAGCGCACGCCACCGAGTTGCGCACCGCGCTGCTCTCGGCGGTCGGCCACGACCTGCGAACTCCGCTGACCTCGATCAAGGCGTCCATCGGCAGCCTGCGCGCGCCGGACCTCCAACTGTCCGAAACGGACACGGGCGAGCTGCTGGAGACGATCGAGGTCTCCGCCGACCGGCTCACCGCGCTGGTGGACAACCTCCTCGACTCCTCGCGGCTGGCGACCGGCGCGGTGAGTCCGCACCTGCAACCCGTTGGCTACGACGAGATCGTCGCGCGAGCGATGTCCAATCTGGACGGATTGGCCGGCGTTGTCGTCGAGGTGAGCGAGGACCTGCCGTGGGTAAGGGCCGATCCGGGGTTACTGGAGCGGGTGGTGGCCAACGTCGTCGCGAACGCACTACGGCACGGCCGTGGGACCGAACCCGTTGCGATACGGGCGAGTGCGTACGCCCATCGCGTGGAACTGCGGGTCGTCGATCACGGACCGGGCCTGCCCAAGGGGGCGGCCGACTCGGCCTTCATCCCGTTCCAGCGGTTGCCGGAGAAGGCACCGCGCGCACTGGCCGGTGACCGCGACGCCACCCCCGGCGTCGGGCTCGGGTTGTATGTCGCGAAAGGATTCACCGAGGCCATGGGTGGCACGATCCGGGCCGAGGACACCCCGGGGGGAGGGCTCACCGTGGTGATCTCGCTGCCTGCCGATCGCGGAGTGGAGGAGCATGCCTGAGGAGTCCAGCAAGGTGCTCGTCGTCGACGACGACCCGCAGATCGCGCGTGCCCTGCGCATCAACCTCTCCGCGCGCGGCTACCAGGTGGTCACCGCTCACGACGGGACGGCGGCGCTGAAGGCCGTGGCCGAAACGCGCCCCGACGTCGTCGTGCTGGATCTGGGGCTGCCGGACATCGACGGCATCGACGTGATCAACGGCCTTCGTGGCTGGACCCAGGTGCCGATCATCGTGCTGTCCGCGCGGGACGACTCGGCGGACAAGGTCACGGCGCTCGACGCGGGCGCGGACGACTACGTGACCAAACCGTTCGGGATGGATGAGCTGCTCGCACGGCTGCGTGCGGCTGTGCGCCGCTCGACGGTGGCGGTCGCCGATGCCGAGGCCGTCGTCGAGGCGGCCTCCTTCACGATCGACCTGTCGGCGAAGAAGGTGCGGCGCGACGGGTCGGAGGTGCACCTGACGAAGACCGAGTGGCGGCTGATGGAGCTGCTGGTGCGCAACCGCGGCCGGCTCGTCACCCAGAAACAGCTGCTCCACGACGTGTGGGGCCCGTCGTACGACACGGAGTCCCACTACCTGCGGGTCTACGTCGCGCAGCTGCGCCGCAAGCTCGAACCGGAGCCCTCCCGGCCTCGCCACCTGCTGACCGAGCCGGGCATGGGCTACCGCTTCGAGCCCTGAGCCGTTCAGGGGGTGGCGGAGCTGCTTCCGGAACCGCTCGGCGCGCTCGGGTTGGTCGGCTCACTCTCACCCGGCGTGCTCGGCTCGCTGGTCGGCGGGGCAGGCGGCGTCGTGGTTGGAGAAGGTTCCGACGTCGAGGTGGTGGGTTCGGGCGTGGACGGCTCCGTGATGGGCGGGCGCGTGCTGTCGCCGCCGGACGTGGGCCTGGTGCCCGTCGGGCGGGTCGGCTGCGAGGAGTTCCCCGAGGTTCCCGACGACGAGGGGCTGCGTGGCGGGGTGATGACCGTGGTCGTGGTCTCGCCGTCCGGGCCGACGCTCACCACCGTGGTCGGGGACGTCGTGGAGGGCGGCAGCGTGCCGGTGACGGCCACCCCGTCGATCATGATCGTCGTCTGCTCGGGAATCGCCTGGCCGGGGACGAGCTGCGGGCCGTTCTGGCTGCCGGTGTCCTGCGAGGCTGTGTTGTTCACGTCGTTCACGGCCCCGGTGTCAGCGGTGTTGCCCGCGCCGCCGGTGACCTGCGCGACCGCGCCGAATGCCGTGGCCAGTACGAGGCCGCTCGCCGCGAGTGCGATGTAGCCCGTGCGCTGGAGCCGTCCGGTGGACTCGCGGGGCGGCGCGACCTCGGCGCGTGGCTGTGACCCTTGTGACTGGGTCATGCATGACTCCTTTGGAGTTTGCTCCTGAGTTAGCCCAATTGGGCGGACCCCGGCCGGGACAGTACCACTGCAGAGTGACTGCCCGCGAACGTCTCGGCGCTCCGGGTTAACGGAATGCGACGGCCGGGGTGGGGCACGATGGGGCCGTGGCTGACGAACACGATGCGGCTCGCCTGACCGCATGGGTGCACGGAATGGTTCAGGGCGTGGGTTTCCGCTGGTGGACCCGGAGCCGCGCACTCGAACTCGGCCTGGTCGGCAGCGCGACCAACCTCGCCGACGGCCGGGTCCAGGTGGTCGTCGAAGGCCGCAAAGACAACTGTGAGCGGCTGTTGACGGCGCTGCGTTCGCCCGGGTCACCCGGTCGAGTGGATCATGTGGCCGAGCTCTGGTCCCCACCACGTGGCGGTCTGCACGGTTTCGTCGAGCGCTGAGCGGCCGCACGCGGCCCGGCGTCCACGGCTCGTCAGGGACCCCGGGTAGCATTCCTCGCTTGGAGAGGGAGTCGGTATAGGGGAAAGGGTCGACGCCGCGTGCACCTGAAAAGCTTGACGCTCAAGGGCTTCAAGTCCTTCGCGTCGGCGACCACCCTGCGCTTCGAGCCCGGTATCACCTGTGTCGTCGGCCCGAACGGCTCCGGTAAGTCGAACGTGCTCGACGCGTTGCGCTGGGTGATGGGCACGCAGGGCGCCAAGGACCTGCGCGGCGGGAAGATGGAGGACGTCATCTTCGCCGGCACCGCGGGCCGCGCCCCGCTCGGTCGCGCCGAGGTGACCCTGACGATCGACAACTCCGACGGTGCGCTGCCCATCGAGTACACCGAGGTGTCCATCACGCGCCGGATGTTCCGCGACGGCGCGAGCGAGTACGAGATCAACGGCAGCTCGTGCCGCCTGCTCGACATCCAGGAGCTGCTTTCCGACTCCGGTATCGGCCGCGAGATGCACGTGATCGTCGGGCAGGGCCAGCTCGCTGAGATTCTCCAGTCCAAGCCCGAGGATCGCCGCGCCTTCATCGAGGAGGCCGCCGGTGTGCTCAAGCACCGCAAGCGCAAGGAAAAGGCGCTGCGCAAGCTCACGTCGATGCAGGGCAACCTCGACCGGCTCGGCGATCTCACCGCCGAGCTGCGCCGCCAGCTCAAGCCGCTCGGTAAGCAGGCGGAGATCGCCCGCCGCGCCCAGGTGGTGCAGGCCGAGCTGCGTGACGCCAAGCTCCGCCTCTACGCCGATGATCTGGTCACCCAGCGCGGGGCCATCGCCAAGGACGAGGCCGACGAGAACGCGGCCCGCAGCCGGCGCGCCGAGGTCGAGCAGGCGCTGGAGATCGCCACCGCGGAGGAGGCGGAGCTGGAGAGCGCCCTCGCCGAGGACGCTCCAATGCTGGCCGCAGCCCAGGACACCTGGTACAAGCTCTCCGCGCTCGCCGAACGGCTGCGTGGCACGGTGCGACTGGCCGTCGAGCGGCAGCGGCACCTCTCGGCCGAGGTGCCGACCGGTACCTCCGGACGCGATCCCGAGGAGCTGCTGGCGGAGGCCGAGCGTGCTGCCGAGCGCGAGGAGGAGCTCGCTGAGGCCGTGACCGAGGCCAGGGCGATCCTTGCCGAGACCGTCGAGCGTCGCGAGCACCTGGAACGAGCGGTGCAGGCCGCCGAACGCGCCCACCTGGCTGCCGTTCGCGCCATTGCCGACCGCCGCGAGGGCATCGCGAAGCTGACCGGTCAGGTCGAGGCACTGCGCAGCAAGAGCAGTGCGACCGCCGAGGAGATCGAGCGGCTCAGCACAGGGATCGAGGAGGCAGGCGCCCGTGCCGAGGCGGCTGCGGAAGACCTGGAGCAGGCCCGTACCGAAGGCGGCGTCGAGGAGTCCGACGACGCGGGGCTGCAGGAACGGCACGACCGCGCCGTCGACGCCAACAACGCCGCCAAGGCCAGGGTCGAGGAGCTGGTGAAGGCGGAGCGGGCCGCCGAGCGGGAGATCGCCTCCGAACGGGCCAGGGTCGACGCCTTGTCGATGGGGCTCAAGCGTAAGGACGGTGCCGGTGCGCTGCTCGGCGCTGCCGATGAGCTGCCGGGCCTGCTCGGCTCCGTCGCAGCGCTGCTCACCGTCGACCCGGGGTACGAGGTCGCGCTGGCCGCGGCGCTCGGCCCTGTCGCCGACGCGGTCGCAGTCGCCGCGGGTGATGCCGCGCTCACCGCGCTGCGGTACCTGAAGGACAACGAGTCCGGGCGCGCCGGTCTGCTACTCGGCGGCGCAGGCTCCACTGTGGACACAGTCGGCTGGCCAGCACTACCCGGCGGGGCACGCTGGGCACGGGAGGTCGTCAGGTCCCCGGAGGCGCTGCGGCCCGCGGTGGAGCGCGCGCTCGACAGGGTGGCTGTCGTCGCCACGCTCAGTGACGCGCGTGCGCTCGTCGCCGCACACCAGGACGTCACCGCGGTCACCACCGACGGCGACGTCTTCGGCAACCACTGGGCGGCCGGCGGGTCGGCCCGTGACGAGAGCGTCATCGAGGTGCAGGCCGCCGTCGACGAGGCGCAGGACCGGCTCGCCGCGGCTGAACTTGCGCTGCAACGCACAGCCGCCGAGCTCGAAGGCGCCCGCGCCGAGCAGCAGGACCGGCGCGCCGAGGTGGGGCAGGCCAAGGAAGGGCTCAACGAGGCGAAGGTGCGCCGGGCCCGCTCGTCGGAGCGGCTCAGCAGCCTCGCCCAGGCGGCCCGCTCGGCTGAGTCCGAGGTCGAGCGGCTGCGGAACCAGCGTGCGAAGGTCGAGCAGAACCGCGAGGAGGTGCTCACCAGGCTCAGTGAGTTCGAGGAGCGTCTTGCCGCTGTCGCAGACCAGCCGGTCGACGACGACCCGGACACCACCGAGCGTGATGAGGCGGTGGAGTCGCTGGCCGAGGTCCGTCAGGAGGAGGTCGAGGCGCGGCTGGCGTTGCGCACGGCCGAGGAGCGGGCACGTGGCATCGCGGGCAAGGCCGACTCCCTGCGCCGGGCCGCCGAGGCCGAGCGCCAGGCTCGTGAGCGTGCCGAGAAGGCGCGCATCGCCAGGGCACGGGGCGCCGAGATCGCCGCGGCCGTGGTGGATGGCGGTGAGATCGCGCTGGAGCGCATCGAGATGTCGTTGCGACGGGCCGTTGCCGAGCGGGACGCCGTGCAGAGCAGGCGGGAAGGCCGGGAGATCGCGCTCGCGCAGGTGCGCGGCCGGGTGCGTGAGCTGGCCGGTGAGCTGGAGAAGCTCACCGATGCCGTGCACCGCGACGAGGTGGCGCGCGCCGAGCAGCGGCTTCGGCTGGAGCAGCTCGAAACCAAGATCACCGAGGAGTTCGGCATCGGGCTGGAGGACCTCGTCGCCGAGTACGGCCCCGAGGTGCCGGTGCCGCCGGGTCCGGGTGAGCTGGCCGAGTACGAGGCCGCGAAGGAGCAGGGCGAGACGGTCATGGCACCGCAGCCCATCCCGTACGACCGCAACACGCAGGCCCGCCGTGCCAAGCGCGCCGAGAAGGATCTCGCCCTGCTGGGCAAGGTGAACCCGCTGGCGCTGGAGGAGTTCGCCGCGCTGGAGGAGCGGTACAAGTTCCTGTCCACGCAGCTGGAGGACCTCAAGGCCACCCGCAAGGACCTGCTCACGGTCATCAAGGACGTGGACGACAAGATCCTCGAGGTGTTCACCAGCGCCTACCACGATGTGGCGCGCGAGTTCGAAATTGTGTTCTCGGTGCTGTTCCCCGGCGGTGACGGTCGCATGGTGCTCACCGAGCCGAACGACATGCTCGTGACCGGTGTCGACGTCGAGGCCCGGCCGCCCGGCAAGAAGGTCAAGCGGCTGTCGCTGCTGTCCGGTGGTGAGAAGTCGCTGGTGGCCGTTGCCATGCTGGTGGCGATCTTCCGCGCCCGCCCGTCGCCGTTCTACGTGATGGACGAGGTCGAGGCGGCGCTCGACGACACCAACATGCGCCGGCTGATCAGCCTGCTGGAGCAGCTGCGCGCGAGCTCGCAGCTGATCATCATCACGCACCAGAAGCCGACGATGGAGATCGCCGACGCGCTCTACGGCGTGAGCATGCAGGGCGACGGCATCACCAAGGTGATCTCGCAGCGGCTGCGGACTGGAGCCGAAGCCATCGAGGAGCCTCCGGCGCGGGAGCCAGCGGCTGCCGAGGCCTGATTCCCGTGACAAAGGAATGGCCCGGCGGAACATCCGCCGGGCCATTCCTTTGAGCATTGAGGTAAGCGCCGTTAGCTGCGCGCTCCCTCGGGTTCCGGGATCGGGACGCACGGGAAGGTGCTGCTGCCGTACCAATGTTCCTTGGTGGGTCCGCACAGCTCCACGTTACCGACGAGGTTAGCGTCGTCCGGGATTTCGAATCCGACAACGCCGATGAGGGTCTCGCCGGCCTCGATGTCAGTACGTATGCTTATTATGTTTGCCGCATACCAGGTGTGGGTGCGCCAGGTGTTGTCAGCAATGTCCCTTTCAGGCTCGGCGACGGGTCGCGCTTTGACGTAACAGAAATCGGGACTTTCGGTCGCGTACTCGTCGCAGGCTCCCTGCTCGATCTTGAACTTGGCCTCCAGGAAGTCGAGCCTGGCGCCCTGTACGCCGCGGTCGGCCAGTTCGCCGGTGACGGCGAGGTACACGGCGAGGTAGTGGGCGCCCGCATTGGCCGACTCTCCGGCCAGTTCCGGGAGCCACTCCGCGTCGATAGCTTTCACCTGGATCCCTAGGGGCGCGCCATATTCTGTGGTGACCAGGGTCTGGCCGGGGAAGTCGGCGAACTGGGTGTAGGTCGGACCGGACTCGGTTGTGGCCGCGTTTTCGGCCGCTGAGTCGCCAGTGCCCGTCGATCCGTTGTCGCTATCTCCAGCGCATGCGCTGACCAGTACCGCGAGGCCCGCGATGAGTGCGGGCAGTAAACGTGTTGACATGTCATGCTCTCCATCGAGGTGATTACGGGGGTTAGTTTCGTGAGCCGTCCGGCTTCGGAATCGGAACGCAGGGGAATTCGTTGAATTCCGGAGTGGACTGATCCTTGGTCGGTCCGCATAGCTGGGGGTTGGTGATGTTCTCGCTGTCCGCCAAGTTGAACCCGACCACGCCGATGGCGGTCTCGCCCCGCTCAATGTCCCTGCCCAGCAGCGAGTCCGCCTGCCAGTCTTCGCCGCGCCACGTGTTGTCAGCGATCTCGGACCTGAGGTCGCTGGCGGGGTACGCCTCGCTGAAGCAGTACTGGGGGACCTCATCCGGCGTGTACGGGTCGCAGTTCTCCCCGCCCACATTGTCATAACGGAGCTGCAAATACTGGATCTTGGCTTCCTGTACGCCCCGGTCGGCCAGTTCGCCGGTGACCGCCACATACACCGCGAGATAGCGCCTTCCCGCCTCGGCCGATACGCCGGCCAACTCAGGTGTCCATGCCGCGTCGATCGCTTTCACCCGCATCCCCAGGTCCAAGCCCGGTTCCGTGGTGACGAGCTCCTGGCCGGGGAAGTCGGCGAACTGCGTGTGCTTTGGACCAGACTCGGTTGTGGCTGACGTGTCGGACGTCGAATCGCCGGTGTCCCCCGCCGTGTTGTCGCCGCCACCCCCAGAACATGCGGTGACCAGAACGGCAATGCCCGCGACAAGCACCGGCAGTAGGCGAGTTGACATGTGACCCCTCCGATATACCAATGTGACACTCTAGTATTGGCTGTCACTATGACGTGGTAGGGATTGGCGAGGTTCCTCGGGGTGTGGTTTCTGTGTGGCGGGATCGGGCAAACACAGCTAACCGGGCATTTGGCCGTCCCATTCGGACAGTGGCGCGCAGTGCCAGCGCCACTTCTCCAGCCGGGGACGGTCGGGCAGGGCGATCCGCCCGTTGGCCCACAGCAGCACCTGCCATGGATCCCCACCCTCCGGCGCCCAGGGAAACAGCCGGCGCAATGTCGCCTCGGTGGCCGGTGCGGGCGCAGTGAACGCGACGCCGAGCCCACGCGCCGCGTCACTGGTGTGCACGAACAACTCATCGCACGCCATCGCGGCGAAGCCGGATGCGTCGGCGAGACCCCGCGGATGCCAGCCGCGGGCATCGGACGCGCTCTGTGTCACGACGGCCGAAAGCAGCGTCACCGTTGCCGACACGCTGCGCACCAGCTCGCGCGGCTCGGCCGTCGCGCCCACCGTAATGTCCGTTGTGGACAACTCGGTCTTACCGCCCGCGAAATCGACGGCGTACCACAGCAGGGTGTTCGCGATATGGGCCACCACCTCGGCGACCGTCCACTCCAGATCCGGAGGGCGGACTGTCCAGTCCTCATCGGCGTTGGCGAGCAGGAACTCGGTGCAGGCCGCGCCCGCATCGCGCAGAGTCTCGGTGTTCATGTCAGGCATCCTGCCGGGATTGTTCCGCGACCGCGGTGGCCTTCGGGTCCGGCGCGCCGTGTCGCAGCGACAACAGCCCGCCGACCACCAGCGTCACGACCACGCCGAGGGGTACATACCACGGGAAAGCCAGTGGCAGCCGCACGCCGTCGACGGTGAACTCACCGCCGAGCGCGAAGACGGCGGCCACCGCCACGGTGCTCAGGAACGCCACGACGGCGTCAGCCTGCCGGGCGTGCTTCACCAGGATGCCGAGGAAGAACGCCCCGAGCAGTGCGCCGTAGGTGTAGCTCGCGATGCTCAGCCCCAGCTCGACCACAGGCTGATCGGTCGTTGTGAACAGCGATGCGAACACCACGAACACCCCGGCCCAGATCAGCGTCCACAGCTTCGCCTGCTTCAGCACGACGGCGTCCGGCAGCGGGCGCTTGGTGAACCGCTGGTACAGGTCGCTGATCGTGGACGTGGACAGCGAGTTGAGGGAAGACGAGATCGTGCTCATCGCGGCGGCCAGTATGCCGGCGACCAGTAACCCGGACAGTCCCGGCGGCAACTCCTCGACGATGAACTTCGGGAACAGCTCATCGCTTGCCGTCAGGCCGAGCTCACCCGGTGTGCGGCCGCCGTAGAACGACCACAGCAGCGCCCCGATGAACAGGAACAGTGCAAACTGGACGAACACGACGATACCGCTGGCGATGACGGCCTTCTGGCTGTCACGGACGTTCTTGCACGCCAGCAGCCGCTGCACCATGAGCTGGTCGGCGCCGTGTGAGGCCATCGCGAACAGGGCCCCACCCACCACCGCCGTGACGAACGCATACTGGTTCGTCACGACGTTGGAGGAGAAGTCGAACAGCTGGAACTTCCCTTCGCCTGCGGCGCCTGCGAGCCAGCCGTCCGGGAGCCTGCCGGCGAGCACGAACACGGCGGCGATCGCGCCGAGGAGGTAGATCCCCATCTGGATCGCGTCCACCCAGATCACCGCGCGGATACCGCCTAGGTAGGTGTAGATCACGGCGACCAGCGCGATCGCGGCGACGATCACCGGATAGGAGACGTCCATGCCGAACTCGTCCAGCATGATCTTGACCGGGATCGCGGTGGCGAACAGCCGGACACCATCGGCGAGCAACCGCGTCACCAGGAACGTCACCGACGCGGTGCCCTGCATCCCGGGCCCGAACCGCTTGCCCAGGAAACCGTAGGCGCTGACCAGGTTGCCCGCGTAGTACCGCGGCAGCAGCACGAACGCCACGAGCACACGGCCGATCAGATAACCGATGGCGAGTTGCAGGTAGGTCGCGTTACCGAGGTAGGCGACCGTCGGGACGCTGATGACGGTGAGCGTCGAGGTCTCCGTCGCGACGACCGAGAACGTCACCGCCCACCACGGGATCCGTCTGCTGCCGACGAAGTAGTCGGTCGAGGAGCGTTGCCTGCCGCCGAGGGCGATGCCCAGCAGGGGTGTGCCCACCAGGAAGACCGCGACGATGACGAGGTCCAGTGCGCGCATTGGTCTCTCCTACCGTGTCCGGCTGGTGTCGGGGAGCGGGCAGAACAAGGGGCACCAAAATGGTCTAATCCACGTCGGTTGGGCAACGCAAGCCATCCGGTGAGAAATTGTCGAAGACGATTCTGGAACGGTGAGTGTTTCACCGTTCGGTCAGGGGTGCCCGGCTCGGCCAGGCTGTGGATGCGAGGATGGCATCGTGTCGAGCACCACCTTGATCTGGATTATCGCCGTCGCGGTCGTCGTGCTGCTGGTCGCCCTCGTCGCCGGGCTGACGATCTCGCGCAAGCGCAAGATCAGCCTCGAGAAGGAACCGGAGCAGGCGCCGAAGGGCAATCGCTACCAGGCCGGCGGGGGTATCGCACTCGCGCCGGGCGGTACGGAGGCGCCAGAGCACCCGGTCGAGGAACGCACCGAGACCGACGGCGAACCCGGCGTCGGCGAGGACGCCGCTGTGCCGCGGGACGCACCGCGCCGCGGGATCGTTGACGTCGGGTTGCCCGACCAGCACGTAGCGCCACCCGTGCCGGAACCGGCACCAGTGCCCGAGGCCGAGCAGGTCGTGGAGCCTGCGCCCACGCCGAATGCCGCGCCCGCCGTCGAGCCAGAGGTCGAGGAGGTGCCGCCCGCGGCGGGCCGCATCGAGCGGCTGCGCGGAAGGCTGTCGAAGTCCCGTTCGACGCTGGGGCAGGGCCTACTCGGCCTGCTCGGTGCCGGTGACCTCGACGAGGACTCCTGGCAGGACGTCGAGGACACGCTGCTCGTCGCCGATCTCGGTGCGGCGACCACCACCGAGATCGTGGAGAAGCTGCGCACCGAGCTGTCCTCGCGCGGAGTCCGTACGGCCGACGAGGCGCGGGCGCTGCTGCGCGAGGTGCTCACCGACGCGCTGCGACCGGACGCCGACCGAGCGGTGCGCGCGTTGCCGCACACCGTCGACGGCCAGAAGCAGCCCGCGGTCGTACTCGTCGCCGGCGTCAACGGCACGGGCAAGACGACCACGACCGGCAAGCTCGCGCGCGTCCTCGTCGCGCAGGGCAGGCACGTGCTGCTCGGCGCCGCCGACACCTTCCGCGCCGCCGCCGCCGACCAGCTGCAGACGTGGTCCGAGCGGGTCGGTGCGGAGGTCGTGCGAGGCAAGGAGGGTGCCGATCCGGCGTCGGTGGCCTTCGACGCCGTCAAACGCGGTATCGAATCCCGGGTCGACGCGGTGCTCGTGGACACGGCGGGCCGGTTGCATACCAAGACCGGCCTCATGGACGAGCTCGGCAAGGTCAAGCGCGTCGTCGAGAAGCAGGCCAAGGTGGATGAGGTGCTGCTCGTGCTCGATGCCACCACCGGCCAGAACGGTCTCGCGCAGGCACGCGTGTTCTCCGAGGTCGTCGATGTCACGGGCATCGTGCTGACCAAGCTCGACGGCACCGCCCGCGGCGGGATCGTCTTCCAGGTGCAGCGCGAGCTGGGTGTGCCGGTCAAGCTCGTCGGGCTCGGCGAGGGCCCTGACGACCTGGCGCCCTTCGAGCCCGGCGCCTTCGTCGACGCGCTGCTGGGCTGATATCCCCGTTTTGGGTGATACCGCTCGGTATTGCGTACGGGTATCGCGTGCGCACGGCAGGGTGCTCGTGGCAAGCGAGGCGAACCCAGGGAGGTTCTCGACAATGTTCCGGCCGGTAGGTCTGAAGGCTCTTCTCGTCGCGTGCGCGGTGCTGGCCACCTGCGGCTGCAGCGTCACGGTGCGCACGGGCGAACCGGACGAGGCGACGGTGTCGAAGGCGGAGCTGGAGCGCAGCGTCACCGAGTCGCTGACCGAGATGGCGGGCCAGCAGCCGGACGCCGTGGAGTGTCCTGGCCCGATCAAGGCGAAGGTCGGCGAGACCATACGTTGCGTCCTGACCGCGGGAGGTACCCGCCTCGGCATGACGGTCACCATCAAGTCGTACGACAACGGCCGCGCGAAGTTCGACGTCCAGGTCGACGAGCAACCCCTCGACTGACCCGGTCGGCGGCGTTCAGGCCGTCAGGTCACGGGCGCCCAGCTGCTGCGACAACGCGGCGGCAATGCGCTGCACGACGGGTGCGATGCGGGTGACGGCTTCCTTCGTCAGCCTGCCCTCGGGGCCGGACACCGACACCGCGGTCGGGGTCGGTGCGCCCGGGACCGGCACCGCGAGGCAGCGCACGCCCAGCTCCTGCTCGGCCTCGTCGAGTGCATAGCCCTGCTTGGCGATCCTGCCCAGGTGGCGCAGGAACTTCTCGACATCGGTGTGGGTGTGCTCGGTGTAGGCGGGCATCCCGGTGCGGGCGAGCAGCGCGCGGACGTCGTCGGCGGGCAGCGTCGCGAGGATCGCCTTGCCGACACCCGTGCCGTGCGGCAGGAGCCTGCGGCCGACCTCGGTGAACATGCGCATCGAGTGCCGGGACGGCACCTGCGCGACGTAGACCACCTCGTCCCGTTCGAGCACCGCGAGGTTCGCGGTCTCGCCCACCTCGTCGACAAGCTCGGCCAGTAGGGGACGGGCCCACGTGCCGAACTGCAGGCTCGCGTTCTCGCCAAGCCGGATCAGCCGGGCGCCGAGGGCGTAGCGGCGGTTGATGTTCTGCCGTACGTAGCCGAGCGCGACGAGCGTGCGGATGAGCCGGTGAATCGTCGGCATCGGCAACCCGGACGAGCTGGCCAGCTCGGACAGGCTGGCCTCGCCTCCGGCGTCTGCGAGCCGCTCGAGCAGCTCGAACGCGCGCTGCAGCGACTGCACCCCGCCATTGCCTGACCTCTCGGGGGCCACACTGTCTCCTCTCACGTTGAGCTTCCGCAATGTAGAAACTATAGTCCGAGATGTAAAACAGGATGATCGTTATTTTGGGGTGTTCGCATGTCTGATGTTCGTGTGCTCGGCGGTGTGGTCGAACGTGGCGACGAGGTGCTGACTCCGGAAGCGTTGCAGTTCCTCGGTGGCCTCCACGACGCCTTCGCGGCGACGCGGGACAAGCTACTGGAAGCGCGCGCGCACCGCCGTGAGGAGGCCAAGCGCACCGGCCGGCTCGACTTCCTGCCTGAGACGAGGGAAATCCGCGAGGCGGAATGGCAGGTGGCGCAGGCCCCGCCCGCGCTGCGCGACCGCCGCGTCGAGATCACCGGGCCCACCGAACGCAAGATGACGATCAACGCGCTGAACTCCGGCGCCAAGGTGTGGCTGGCCGACTTCGAGGACGCCAACACCCCGCACTGGGCGAACGTGGTGAGCGGACAGGTCAACCTCTCCGACGCCGTCCGCGGCACCATCGAGCTCGACTCGAACGGCAAGCACTACGCGCTGCGTGACGACATCGAGCACGCCACGATCGTGGTCCGCCCGCGCGGCTGGCACCTCGACGAGCGCAACATCGAGATCGGCGGGCGCAGGGCCGTAGGCGCACTCGTCGACTTCGGTCTCTACTTCTTCCACAACGCGCGCGAGCTGCTGGCGCGGGGCCGCGGCCCGTACTTCTACCTGCCCAAGATGGAAAGCCACCTCGAGGCGCGGCTGTGGAACGACGTGTTCACCCACGCCGAGAAGACGCTCGGCATCGAGCACGGCACGATCCGCGCCACCGTGCTGATCGAGACGATCCCCGCCGCGTTCGAGATGGAGGAGATCCTCTACGAGCTGCGAGAACACGCGTCCGGGCTCAACGCAGGGCGCTGGGACTACCTGTTCAGCATCATCAAGTACTTCCGCGACGCCGGTGCGGAGTTCGTACTGCCGGACCGCAACAGCGTCACGATGACCGCGCCGTTCATGCGTGCCTACACCGAGCTGCTGGTGCGCACCTGCCACAAGCGCGGCGCCTTCGCCATCGGCGGCATGGCCGCGTTCATCCCGAGCAAGGATCCGGAGGTGAACGAGAAGGCCTTCGCCAAGGTCCGCGACGACAAGGCACGCGAAGCCGGTGACGGGTTCGACGGCTCGTGGGTCGCCCACCCGGGCATGGTCGGCATCTGCCGCGAGGAGTTCGACAAGGTACTGGGGGACAAGCCCAACCAGCTCGATCGCCTCCGCGAGGACGTCTCGGTGACCGCGGACCAGCTGCTGAACATCGCCGCCACCGAGGGCGAGGCCACGAAGGCCGGGCTGCGTGCCGCCGTCGACGTCGGTGTGCGTTACCTCGCCTCCTGGCTGGGCGGCAACGGCGCTGCAGGCATCCACAACCTCATGGAGGACGCCGCGACCGCCGAGATCTCCCGCTCGCAGGTGTGGCAGTGGGTGCGCAACGGCGTCACGCTCGACAACGGCGAGACGGTGACCGCCGGGCTCGTGCGTTCGGTGCTCGCCGATGTCCGCGCAGAGCTGACCGGCGTCATCCCGGCCGACCTGCTGGCACCGGCGGTCGAGCTGTTCGAGGAGGTCGCGTTGGCTGACCACTTCGTCGACTTCCTCACCCTGCCCGCCTACGAGCGGCTTCAGTAGTGGAGGCAGCCGGCCGGCTCCCCGCTGACGTCTACGCACGCATCGACGCACGGCTGGCCGAGGCGGACGCGCGCGTCGCGGCGCAGTATCCGGGGGAGCCTGCCGGCAGGCAGCCGGTGCACACCGTCTACGTGCCCGCGCACCGCTACCACGTGGGGTTGGTCGCCGAGTGGCAGGAGCAGGCGCTGGCCGTCCTCGCCGAACACGGCGACGCCCTCGGCGCGGAGCCGGATGTGCTGGAACGCGTGCGGGCCAAGCTCGCCGAACAGCCGATCGAGGATCTTCGCATCGATTTCGAGGACGGCTACGGCCATCCTGGTGACGATGCCGAGGACGCCGATGCGGTGCGGGCGGCGCGTGAGCTCGGTTGTGCGACGCCGTTCGTCGGTATCCGCTTCAAGAGCTTCGAGGCGCTGACCCGGCACCGCGGTATCCGGACGCTCGATCTGTTCCTCGGCGCGCTCGGCGACCCGCCGCCCGGTTTCGTGGTCACCCTGCCGAAGGTCACGGCCATCGAGCAGGTGTCTGCCGCGGCCGAGGTGCTCGGGGAGTTGGAGAAGGCGCACGGGCTGGCCAGCGGGTCGCTGCAGTTCGAGGTGCAGATCGAGACCGCGCAGTCGGTGCTCGCGGCGGATGGCACGGTCGCGTTGCCGCGGATCGTGCGGGCCGCGGACGGCCGGTGCAGCGGGCTGCATTTCGGCACCTATGACTACAGCGCAGCACTCGGGATCAGCGGCGCGTACCAGAGCATGGACCACCCCGCGGCCGACTTCGCCAAGCAGTTCATGCAACTGGCCACCGCCGGCACCGGTGTGCGACTGTCCGACGGTTCGACGAACCGGTTGCCGGTCGGTGACGCCGACGCCGTCCGCGGCGCATGGGCCGAGCATCTGCGGCTGGTTCGCCGCTCCCTGGAACGTGGTTTCTACCAGGGCTGGGACCTGCATCCGCACCAGCTGCCGAGCCGGTTCGCCGCGACGTACGCGTTCTTCCGCGACGGTCTACCCGCGGCGGCCGGCCGGCTACGGGACTACGTGCGGAGAACCGAGGGCGGAGTGCTGGACGAACCGGCTACGGCAAGCGCGCTGGCCACCTACCTCCTGCGTGGTCTCGACTGCGGTGCCGTGGACCACGCGGAGGTCGCCACGCTGACTGGTCTCGACCGCGCCGCGCTGGACCGGCTCGCCAGGCGGCTACCCTGACCTGGTGATCGACCTCAACAGCGACCTCGGTGAAGGCTTCGGTACCTGGCCGCTCGGCGATGACGAGGCCCTGCTGGACATCGTGACGAGCGCCAACGTGGCCTGCGGCTTCCATGCCGGCGACCCGACGGTGCTGCGCCGGGTCACCGAGCAGGCCGCCGAGCGCGGTGTCGTGATCGGCGCGCAGGTCGGCTACCGCGACCTCGCCGGGTTCGGCAGGCGGTTCATCGACATGGACCCGCACGAGCTGGCCAACGACGTCATCTACCAGATCGCCGCGCTCGACGGCTTCGCCAGGATCGCGGGTACCAGGGTCGGTTACGTCAAACCGCATGGTGCGCTGTACAACGCGGTGGTTCACCACGCCGAGCAGGCCGCCGCCGTTGTCGATGCGATCCGGCGGTACGACCCGGCCCTGCCGGTGCTGGGGCTGCCGGATTCGGAGCTGCTGCGGCAGGCGGAAGACAACGGGCTGGGGACAGTGCGCGAGGCCTTCGCCGACCGTGCCTACACCCCGGAGGGCAGGCTGGTCTCGCGCCGGGAGCCGGGTGCAGTGGTGCACGAGCCGGACGAGGTGGTCAAGCGCAGCGTCGGGATGGCCACCGAGGGCACGGTGACCGCCATCGACAGCAGCGTGGTCACCGTTCAGCCGCGTTCGTTGTGCGTCCACGGCGACACCGCGGGTGCCGTCGAGATCGCCCGGCGGGTGCGCGAAGCACTGCTGGATGCCGGTGTCGAGATCCAATCGTTCGTCTGACCCGGAGGTCAGCTGTCGATGGCCAGCGCGAGGTAGACGTCGACCTGGGTGCGGAAGTCGGTGAGGTCGAGGCCGAGCAGCTCGCCCGCCCTGGCGATGCGGTAGCGCAGGGTGTTCACGTGAACGTGCAGTGCCTTGGCGGCCTTCGTGGGCGAGCCCGAGCACTCCAGGAACACCCGCACGGTGTGCAGCAGGTCGGGATGCAGCCCCAGCAGTGGTCCCAGCATCCGTTCCCGCAGTGCCTGCCGCAGCTCGTCCGGCGCCCCGGCGACCAATAGCCGGTGCACGCCGATCTCCTCGCCCGCCACGACGGCCACCCGGTCCGGCCGTTGTGCCGCGGCGCCAAGGGCGTGCCGCGCCTCCTCGCTCGCACCGCGCAACCCGGAAAGCGTGGCGGGGCCGCCGATCCCGACCAGGATCCGTCCGCCACCCAGCCGCGCCAACGCGCGGGCGGCCGTGGCCGGCCAGGCCTCGGGCCATCCGGTGTCGGCGCGTACGAGTGCGTAGGCATCGGTGTCGTGCTCGCCGAGGTAGACCGGCGGCGGGTGCGTGGCGAGCAGCTCGCCGAGGATCTCCACACCGGTGTGCGCAGCGGGTGTGCGGGCGACGAGCACCCGCAACGGGGCGTCGGCTGGCAGGTCGGTCGCGGCGAACGCGGCGGCCAGTTCGGCGGCACCGCCCCCCGCGCCGAGCAGCCCGATCAGGGGCGCGGCGAGCCGTAGGTGGACCTTGCGGACCTCCTCGTCCCGGGCCCGCGCGAGCCCGATCAGGCTCGCCAGCTCCTCCGCGACCTCCGCGGGGCCAGGCGCGAGCTGTGCACCGACAGCCAGTGACCATGGCACCGCGTGCCGCCCACCGACCGGCAGCACGGTGCGCTCGATCGGTGGGCCGGGAGTGCTGGCGGCGACGATCCGCCCTGTTGCCGACAGCACCCAGCAGTCCGCGCCCAGCTCCGCCGCGCCGTGGGCGAGCAGCGCGGGCAGCGACGCGTTGTCCGCCGCGGCGGAGAGCAATCGCTTGCGCGCGCCCCCGGACTCGCCGGCCAGCTCCAGCACCACCCGCTCTGTGATGACGGCGAACGACAGATCGGCGGGCACCTCGAGCAGCGGTATCCGGTGCCGCCGGCAGGCCCGCACGAGATCGTCCGGGATGCCACCGGTATCGGCGCCGGATGCGGCGAGCGCGGCGCAGCGGGCCTGCGCGAGCGCGGCGACGAAGGGTTCCGCGTCGCCGTCGGTGTGCCACCACAGCAGCCCGCTCAGCACCAGCTCGCCCGCCGAGAGGTACCGGCTCGGATCCGGCAGCTCGGTCACGTAGATCCGGGTGACCTCCCGGTCGAGGAGGTCACCACCGGCGCGGAGCCGCATGCCCAGCTCGGGCAGCTCCAGCAGAGTTTTCACCAGCGTCATGAGGTTTGTAGGAAAGCACAAAAAGCCAGGCTCGCGCTGCCTCGGTTTCATGCTTCCGTGCCGTTGCCCGCCACCGGGCGCCGGCGGTGTACTGGAGCACACCCCAATTCCTGTGGAGCATGCGTGGATTTCCTCCGACCGGCCACCCTCGGTGAGGCACTGGCCATCAAGGCCGAGCGGCCGGACGCGGTACCGATCGCCGGTGGAACCGACGTCATGGTCGAGCTGAACTTCGACCAGCGGCGGCCGGCGGCGCTACTCGACCTGACCCGCGTCGGTGAGCTCACGGCATGGTCCACTTCGGACGGCCAGGTGCGGCTCGGCGCCGCGATGCCCTACACTCGCGTCATCACCGAGCTCGGCGACGCGCTGCCTGGTCTGGCCATGGCCGCCCGCACGGTGGGTTCCCCACAGATCCGCAACCGTGGCACGGTGGGCGGCAACCTCGGCGCCGCCTCACCAGCCGGTGACACCCACCCGGTGCTGCTGGCGACCGGCGCGCGCATCGAGGTCGCCTCCGTCCTGGGGACGCGACTGGTTCCGGCGGAGGAGTTCTACACCGGCGTGAAGCGCAACGCGCTCGCGCCGGACGAGCTCATCACCGCCGTCCACCTGCCCGCTGCCACGGGCGGCGAGCAGTTCGCGAAGGTCGGCACCCGCAACGCGATGGTCATCGCGGTGTGCTCGTTCGCGATCGTGGTGCGACCCGGCCACGTGGGTGCGGCCATCGGGTCCGCCGCGCCGACACCACGCCGCGTAGCCGAGGCCGAGCGGTTCCTCACCGGGGAACTGCCGTGGGATGCGCCCGCACCGCTGGCCGACTCGGTCAAACGCCGCTTCGCCGAGCTGGTCGCCGCGGCGGCCGCACCGATCGACGACGTGCGCGGCAGCGCCGCATACCGCAAGCACGCGTTGTCCGTTCTCGCGCGCCGGACGCTGACCTGGGCATGGGACGACTACCGAGGGAGGCTGCTGAAATGCGCCTGAACGTGACGGTGAACGGCGAGCCAAGGCAGACGGACGACGTGTGGGAGGGCGAGAGTCTCCTCTACGTCTTACGCGAGCGGCTCGGCCTTCCGGGGTCGAAGAACGCGTGCGAGCAGGGCGAATGTGGGTCCTGCACGGTGTATCTCGACGAGGTGCCGGTGTGCGCGTGCCTGGTTGCGGCGGGGCAGGCCGAGGGCCGCGAGGTCCGCACCGTCGAGGGGTTGGCCGGCGGCGACCAGCTCGACCGCGTCCAGCAGTCCTTTGTGGACGCGGGCGCGGTGCAGTGCGGGTTCTGCACGCCCGGACTCGTCGTGGCCGCACATGACCTGCTCAACCGGGTTCCGGAGCCCAGCGACGAGGCGATCCGCGAGGCGCTCGCCGGCAACCTCTGCCGCTGCACCGGCTACGAGAAGATCCTGGACGCGGTCCGGTTGGCGGCGAGCCGATGATCATCATCGAGAACGCCGCGATCGCCACGGTCGACCCGGACGGCACCGAGCACCGCAACGGGCATGTGGTCGTCGACGGTGAGCGGATCGTCGCCGTGGGGGCCGGGCCCGCGTCGGTACCGCCCGGCGAGCACACCCGCATCGACGGCACCGGGTGTCTCGTCACGCCCGGCCTGGTCAACACCCATCACCACCTGTACCAATGGGCGACCAGGGGACTGGCGGCGGACTCGACGCTGTTCGAGTGGCTGGTGGAGCTGTACCCGATCTGGGGAAGGCTCGACGCCGAGATCACGCATGCGGCGGCGACAGCGGGTCTCGCGCGGCTCGCGCTCACCGGGTGTACCACGGTCGCCGACCATCACTACGTGTTCCCGCGCGACGCCGGCGACCAGATCGAGGCGCTCGTCACTGCTGTCACCACGATCGGCGTGCGCGGGCACCTCGTGCGCGGGTCGATGGACCGCGGCGAGTCCGACGGTGGCCTGCCGCCGGACAACCTCGTCGAGACCCTGGACGCGGCGCTGCTCGGCACCGAGCAGGCGATCGACACGCACCATGACCCGGCGCCGAACGCGCGCATCCGGATCGCGGTCGGCCCCTGCTCACCGTTCTCTGTCAGCGAGCAGCTGATGAAGGAAGCGGCGGAACTGGCCCGCCGCAAGGGTGTCCGGCTGCACACGCATCTCGCCGAGACCCTCGACGAGGAGCGGCAGTGCCTTGCCGAGGTCGGCTGCACCCCGGCCGAGTACGCCGAGGCGCTCGG
This sequence comes from Saccharomonospora sp. NPDC046836, assembly GCF_040645195.1. NCBI lineage: Bacteria > Bacillati > Actinomycetota > Actinomycetes > Pseudonocardiales > Pseudonocardiaceae > Saccharomonospora > Saccharomonospora sp. NPDC046836. The sequence goes on along the minus strand of NZ_JBEYXW010000004.1, from coordinate 130,995 downwards.
CTGGCTCGGCGACGACGTATGGCTCGCGCACACCGTGCATCTGGCGCCCGGGGCGATCGCCAGGCTCGGCGTGACAGGCACCGGTTCCGCGCACTGTCCGACGTCCAACGGCAGGCTCGGCACCGGGATCGCGCCCGCGCGCGACCTCATCGACGCCGGTGCGCCGGTGGGGCTCGGCGTCGACGGCGCGGCGTCCAACGAGTCCGGTGGGCTGGGCGAGGAACTGCACCAGGCACTGCTGCAGGCGCGGCAGCGGGGCGGGCCGCAGGCACTGACCGTCCGGCAGGCGCTGTGGATGGGCACGATGGGGGGCGCTCGCTGCCTCGGCAGGCAGGACGAGCTGGGTTCGCTGGAGCCGGGCAAGCTCGCCGATCTGGCGCTGTGGCGGCTGGACGGGCTGCGTTACGCCGGGATCACCGACCCGGTGGCAGCTCTCGTGCTCGGCGCCGTGCCGGATGTCGAGCTGATGCTCGTCGGGGGCGAGACCGTGGTCGCGGGCGGGGAACTGCGCACAGCCGATGAGGCCGCGATCGCGGCGCAGCTGCGCGCGGCGAGCGGGAGGCTGCGATGACCACGAGCATGCAGAGCATGGTGACGGAGGTCGGCGGCATCGGCACGAGCCCCAGCCGGCCCGATGCCGCAATGAAGGTGCGTGGCGAGTTCGCCTACTCCTCGGACCTGTGGCACGACGACATGGTGTGGGGCGCGACCCTGCGCAGCCCACATCCCTACGCGCGCATCACCGGCATCGACAGCAGCGCGGCACTGGCAGTGCCCGGGGTGTACGCGGTGCTCACGCACGCCGACGTGCCGGGCGTGAACCGGTACGGTTTGGAACATCCTGACCAGCCGGTCCTCGCCGAGGACGTGGTGCGCTACCAGGGCGAGCCGGTGGCACTCGTCGCCGCCGACCACCCGGAGACCGCACGCCGGGCGATGCGGCGCATCGAGGTCGGCTACGAGGTGCTCGACCCGGTGACCGATGCCGAGGCGGCCGTCGCCGGGGCGGGCCCGGACCTGCATCCCGGCGGCAACGTCGTGCGCCACGTGCCCATCCGCAGGGGGGAGCAGGACGCCACAGCCGACGTGGTGGTGTCCGGCTGCTACGAGGTAGGCATGCAGGACCAGGCCTTCCTGGGGCCGGAGTCCGGCTTGGCCGTCCCGGATGACGACGGCGGTGTGGACCTCTACGTGGCAACGCAGTGGCTGCACGTCGACCAGCAGCAGGTGGTAGCGGCGCTGGGACTGCCGCCGGAGAAGGTGCGCTTGACGCTGGCCGGGGTGGGCGGTGCGTTCGGCGGCCGGGAGGACATCTCGATGCAGGTGCACGCGTGCCTGCTGGCGCTGTACACGGGCAAGCCGGTGAAGATGGTCTACAACCGCGAGGAGTCCTTCTACGGCCACGTGCACCGGCACCCGGCGCGGATGTACTACGAGCACGGCGCGGACCGCGACGGCAGGCTGGTCTACGTCAAGGCGCGGATCTACCTCGACGGCGGCGCCTACGCCTCGACCACGGCGGCGGTCAGTGCTAACGCGGCAACGCTGGGCATCGGACCCTACGACGTTCCCAATGCCTCGGTGGACTGCTGGGGTAACTACACCAACAACCCGCCGTGCGGCGCGATGCGCGGTTTCGGCGCCGTGCAGGCCGCGTTCGCCTATGAGTCCCAAATGGACAAACTGGCGCAGGCCTGCGGTCTGGACCCCGTTGAGGTGCGGCTGCGCAACGCGATGACCGAGGGCACGGTGTTGCCCACCGGCCAGGTGGTCGACTCGGCCGCGCCTGTCGCGGAGCTGCTGGAGCGGGTGCGCGCGATGCCGCTGCCGACTGGGCCGTCCGGTGAGCTGGATTTGCGCCGGCTGCCGGGCGGGGTGTCGAACACGACGCATGGCGAAGGTGTGGTGCGCGGGGTCGGCTATGCCGTTGGCATCAAGAACATCTGTTTCTCGGAGGGTTTCGACGACTACTCGACGGCGCGGGTGCGGCTCGCGGTCGTGGGCGGTGAGCCAGCGGCGACCGTCCAGACGGCCGCGTGCGAGGTGGGGCAGGGACTGGTGACGGTCCTGCAGCAGATCGTTCGCACCGAGCTCGGCGTCGAGCAGGTCACGATCCTGCCGATGGACACCTCGATCGGCAGCGCCGGATCGACGTCGGCGTCCCGGCAGACCTACGTCACGGGCGGGGCGGTGCGCGCGGCGTCGCTGGCAGTGCGGGCGGCACTGGTCGAGCACGCCGCGCGGCGGCTCGGCTGCCTGCCTGCCGAACTGAGTGTCGCGGGCGGCAAGGTGGTGTCCACACGCGACGGTGTACTCGCGGATCTCGCCGATGTGCTGGGCGATGCGGTGTTCGACGAGACCGTCGAGTGGCGGCACCGGCCCACCGAGACGCTGGATCCCGAAACCGGGCAGGGAAACGCGCATGTGCAGTACGGCTTCGCGGCACATCGCGCGGTGGTCGATGTGGACACCGAGCTGGGGCTGGTGAAGGTGGTCGCGCTCGACTGTGCCCAGGACGTAGGCAAGGCTCTCAACCCGCAGGCGGTGCTCGGGCAGATCCAGGGCGGTTCCGCACAGGGGCTCGGGCTGGCGGTGATGGAGGAGATCCAGACCGAGGGCGGGGTCATCCGCAACCCGTCGTTCACCGACTATCTCATCCCGACGGTGCTGGACATGCCGCCCATGCGCATCGACGTGCTCGAGCTCGCCGACCCGCATGCGCCCTACGGGGTGCGTGGGGTCGGTGAGCCGCCGACGATCTCCTCTACACCCGCCATTGTGGCCGCGATTCGGTCCGCCACGGGCAAAGCACTGCAGCGGGTTCCCGTCCGTCCCGAGCACATCACCGGAACCTGAGGCTATTCCGCGAGAAGTCCGTGCTGCAGCGCCCGCAGCACCGCTCGCGTGCGGTCCCGGACGCCGAGCTTCATCAGCAGGCTGGACACGTGGTTCTTCACCGTGCCCTCGGCCAAATGCAGCGCCGCGGCGATCTCGCGGTTGGCATAGCCACCCGCGAGCAGGCGCAGGATCTCCAGCTCCCGACGGGTGAGCGGCTGTGGTGGCGGCAGGTCCTCGATCTCGTCGGGGTCCGGCAGCTGGCTTGCGGAGCGCAGGAGCCGTTCGGTGAGCGCGGGCTGGACCAGCGTGCCGCCCGCGGCCAGAGTGCGGATCGCGCCGATCAGCTGGTCGAGCGTCACGTCCTTCAACAGGTACCCGTGCGCGCCCGCGCGCAGCGCCCGCAGCACGAGCTCGTCGTCGTCGAACGTGGTGAGCACGAGTGTCGGCACCGTGTTGCCCTGTGCACGCAATGCGGTGAGCGTTGCGATGCCGTCCCTGCGCGGCATCCTGAGGTCGAGCAGCAGCACATCGGGCGACTCCTGCGCCACGACCGCCAGCGCCTCGTCGCCGTCGGCGGCCTCGCCGACGACGAGCAGCTCCGGTGACAGTTCCAGCAGGCTGCGAATTCCCTGACGGACGATGGTCTGATCGTCCACTATGCACACCCGGATCATGAGCCAGGCACCGTCGCGTCGATCCGGAAACCCGATCTGCCGTCGAACGACACCGCGCCGCCGAGGTGCTCGATCCGCTCCCGCAGGCCGGTCAGGCCGTTGCCCATCCGCAGGAGGGGCGCACCCCTGCCGTCGTCGTGCGCGCTGAGCGTGATGTTCCCGGTCGCGGCCTGACCGATCGTGATCCACAGGTTCTCCGCCTCCGCGTGCCGGATGGCGTTGGTGACCACCTCCTGCGTGCAGCGGATCAGCGCGGCGGCGCAGGCCTCGTCCGGTTCGACGTCCTCGTCGATGCTCAGGTGCACGCGCGGATGCGGCAGGTCCGCGACGATCTCGGTGAGTGCCTGGTGCAGCTGCGGCGGGCGGGCGCGCAGCTCGCCGACAGCGTGCCGCACATCGCCGAGCAGGTCCCTCGCCAGAGCCTTGGAACGCACGACGTGTTCGTTCGCGTCCGGCCCGCTGCGGTGGGAAGCCACCTCCAGTTCGAGGACCAGTGCGGTGAGTTGATGGCCGACCAGGTCGTGTAGTTCCCGCGCGATGCGCAGCCGCTCGGCCGAACGGCTCGACTCGGCGAGCAGCGCCGTCGTTGCCTTGAGCTCGGTGATCGCCACGGCGAGCCGTTCCTTGGCCGCGGTCTCCCTGCGCTGGCTCCACACCGCCCACACAGAGCAGGCTTGCAGCATGGCATAGATGAGCGCGCTGAGCAGGATGTCGGTGGCCTCGCCGCCCTGGAACGCCGCAGTGAGCGCGACCAGTGCGCTGTTGACGATGAGCAGCGCGACGGTCATGCGCTGGGACGCCATGTGCGCTGAGACCGCGGTGACGAAAACCAGCAGGATCGCGATGAAGCCCGCCCGGGGAGCCAGCAGGACGGCGCCTGCCCCGCAGAGGGTGAGCAGCGTGAGCAGTGCGCCGGGGCGCCGCCGGGCGACGGCCGATTCGGTCAAGAGCAGCAGGAGCAGCGCGAGGTAGCCGAGGTAGCACATCCACCACAGCCAGACGGGGCCCACGGTCAGGTTCTCACCCGCAAGCTGGCTCAGCAGGACGGGCGCGCTGACGAGCAGGCACACCACGAGCAGGCTGGCCACTCCCCACAGCTCGAGGCGCGACTCGGTCATCCCCTCAGGCTACAAAGGCTTCTGCGGCGGCGCCCGTGCCACAAGTCATGGGTCTCGACCATGACCTGTGGCACCCGACAACGGTGCCGCGCCTGCCTACCGTCGTCCTCCAGCAACCAGGAACTGGAGGGGACATGCCCGTGATCGAGGTCGACGGCCTCCGCAAGCGCTACGGCGACACCGTGGCCGTCGACGACATCGGCTTCAGCGTCGAACAGGGAGAGATCTTCGGCATCATCGGGCCCAACGGCGCCGGCAAGACGACCACCGTGGAATGCATTGCGGGCCTGCGTAAACCTGATGGCGGCCGGGTACGCGTGCTGGACCTCGACCCGCTGCGTGACCGAGCGCGGCTGCGTCAGGTGCTCGGGGTCCAACTGCAGCACGGGATGCTGCCCGACAAGCTGCGGGTCGGTGAGGCGCTGGCGCTCTACCGGTCGTTCTACCGCGACGGGGCCGATCCCGAGCGGCTGCTGGCCGAACTGGGACTGACCGCCAAGCGCAAGACCGCATTCGACAACCTCTCCGGTGGCCAGGCGCAACGCCTGTCCATCGCACTGGCGCTCATCGGAAAGCCACGTATCGCCATCCTCGACGAGCTGACCACGGGCCTCGATCCGCACGCCCGCAGGGACACCTGGGAACTCGTCGAACGCGTTCGCGACGTCGGGGTGACGGTCCTGCTGGTCACACATTTCATGGAGGAGGCACAGCGGTTGTGCGATCGGATCGCGATCATCGATGGCGGGCGGCTCGCCGCGCTGGACACGCCACGGGGCCTCATCGCCAGAGCGGGGCGGGGCGGGCGGGTGCGTTTCCGGGCTGCCGAGCCGGTCGACCGGTTCGCGCTGAAGGAACTGCCCGAGGTCGACGGCGTTTCCAGGCAGGGGGCCGAGACCGTGGTGACCGGCACGGGGAACCTGCTGCATGCCGTGAGTTCGGAACTCGTGCGGCAGCGCGTGACCACCACCGAGATCCAGTTCGAGCAGGCCACGCTCGACGACGCGTTTCTTGCCATCACAGGCCGTGCGATGGAAGGGGATCCCGATGAGTGATCGTGCCCTCCGGCCCGGCGCGCGTGCCTGGGCGCTGCTCACACTGACCGAGGCGAAGCTCGTGGCGCGGGACACCGCTGGGTTGGTCATCCCGCTGGGCCTGCCGATGCTGATCATGGTGATGAACGGGTTGGGCTCGGACGGCACCCGTCTACCCGACTTCGCCGGTCTGCCTGTGCTCGATGCCTATGTCGTGCCGATGACGATCGCGATGGTCGTCGCGCTGATCGGTGTGGTGAACATGCCGTCGTTCCTGGCCGCCTACCGCACGACGGGGGTGTTGCGCAGGCTCGCGGTCACCCCCGCGCATCCGGCAATGGTGCTCTTCGCGCAGGTCATGGTGAGCCTGGGCCAGTCGATACTCGGTGTCGGGCTGGCGCTGGGCGTGGCACGGCTGGCGTTCGACGTCTCCTTGCCGCGCGAGCCGCTGGTGGCCGTCGCGGTGTTCCTGCTCATGGCGGCCGCCATGTACGCGCTGGGCATGTTGGTGGCCGCGATCGCCCCGACGACGAACGCGTCTGTCGCAATCGGACTCGTCGTGTTCTTCGCGATTTTCGCGCTGGGCGGCGGTTTCGGCGGCAGGGGCAACCTGCCGGACTTTCTCGCCACCGCCGGCGCGTACCTGCCGTTCGGGGCGGGACTGGACCTGCTCAGCGCCAGCTGGATGGGTGTGGCCCCGTCCGCCGGGCAGCTTGCCGCGCTGGCGGTGACGACGGTGCTAGCGGGAACCACAGCGGCGAACCTGTTCCGCTGGACCTGACCAGCCCGCGAGTCCCCCGCTCCGGCTGGCGAGTCTCCCGCTCCGGCCCGCGAGTCTCCCGCTCCGGCCCGCGAGTTGCCCGCTCGGGTCGGCGAGTTCCCCGTTCTGGCGGGCGAGTCTCCCGCCCAGACCCGCGAGTGGCCCGCTCGGGTCGGCGAGTTCCCCGTTCTGGCGGGCGATTCTCCCGTTGCTGCCGGCCAGTGCTGCGCCGGAGCGGGCGACTTGCGCGCCTGGGCGGACAACTCGCCCTCGGCAGTGGGCGACTCGCGTGCGTGGGCGGGGGACTCGTGTGCCTGGGCGGGCAACTCGCTGACTGGAGTGGGCGTC